>JAAYLU010000109.1 GCA_012521675.1 Synergistaceae bacterium
GTTCTACACAGGCTGGCAGGGGGCGCGTGGACAGGCCGCGGAGGTGCTGCCCGGCGATATAGTCCGCACCACCGCCCCGCTCGGGCCCGGAGAGGGACTGACCGTCGTCTACACCTGGCCCAAGGGGGTCGTGACCCCGCCGAAGGTCCCCCTGGTCATTCGATTCTTCGACAGCTACAGGGTCCCCTTCATCATAGCTCTGCCCGTGATCCTGGCCCTTCTGTACTACCTGCTGTGGCTCCGCTGGGGCAAGGACCCCCCCATGCCTACGATCATCCCCCTCTTCTCGGCATCCAAGGGGCGCACCCCCGGCTTTCTCCGCTACGTCCGAAGGATGGGCGCGGACGACTCATGCTTCGCCGCCGACATAATGAACCTCGCCGTCAAAGGACACCTGACAATTGAGGACAGGACGCCCGAGGGAGGCATAGCCGGCTTCATGGCCAAGCTGGGCGGCAGATCCTTTGCCCTGCGCCGAAACGTATGCGACACCCCTCTGACCGTGACGGAGAGATTTCTCCTAAACACCCTGCTCCCCCACAAATTCGAGGTCATCGAACTGTCATCGGAGAACCACGAATACTTCAGCTCCGCGCGCAGCGGACTCTGGAGCGGGTACAAAGCCGAGGGCAAGATGCTCTTCTCCAAAAACACCGCCCTGTGGGCCATCGGCCTTCTGGTCCCGATACTCGGATTCGCCATGCTCTTCTTCCTCGGCGGACAGGAGGAGGTTGCCGCCATGTACATGGCCCTGGTATTCTCCCTCTCCCTCTCAGGGCTTCTGCTCAAGCACTCCGTCATGACCTTCAGGGAGGGCGGGGGCTTCTTCAAGAAGTTGTTCAGAAAGTTCCTGCCGGGCCTCTTCGCCCTTCTCTTCTCGCTGGGCCTCCTCTTCGTCCTCGGCCCGGGGCTCTTCTTCGTGACCCTCGCCGCCCTGGCCACCGCTGTGCTCATCGTGCTTTTCCACGATCTGATGACCGTCAGGACGGTGGAGGGCAACAGGGTGCTGGCCGAGGCCGAGGGCCTTGCCATGTACATGGGCACGGCGGAGAAGCACAGGCTGGAGATGTTCAACCCGCCGGAGGAGACCCCCGAGGTCTTCGAGGCCCTGCTACCCTACGCCTTCGCCCTCGGCGTGGCCGATACCTGGGCGAACAGGTTCGCGGACATGCTAAAGGAGAGACAGTATAAGCCCGAGTGGTACTCGGGCGTGGACATGACGGCCTTCTACACCGGCGCAGCCATAGCGAACATGGCCTCATCGGTGTCCGGCGCAATATCCTCCGCCTCGGTCGCCCCTGGCTCGATTTCGGGCGCCGGAGGAGGAGGCTCGTCCGGCGGAGGCGGCGGCGGAGGCGGGGGCGGTGGCTGGTGACGCCCTTAGCCCGACGCCAAGCTAAATACCGAATAAATAAACTAGAACTTTTCGAAGCCGTGCTATAATGACCGTGTACCAGTTGCAAGGCGAGTGAAGCACGTTTCGAGATCAGGAAAGGAGAGTGATGCGAAGATGAGGCTTATTGTACGCGGATTGATTTTCGGGGTGCTGGCGATTATGCTCCTGTCCGGGGCTATCCGGGTCTTCTCCGCCTCGGCGGCCGAGGCTCAGGGGACGCCGCTTCCCGAGGCGCCGAGGAAGTCAGAAGCGGTACCCGGGGAGTACCTAGTGCTGTTCAAGGCGAGGGAAAGCATACTGGCTCTCCAAGGGCCCGCAAGGGCAGGCGCGGTGGCCATGATGCTGGAGATGCAGGCCGAGCACCTCTTCGTCAAGTACGGGGTGATCGTGGAGGGGACCTACAGCGCGATCACCGAGTCCAACGGCAAGGGCATGTTCTTCGTTCGAAGCGAGAAGGCCGCAAAGGACCCGGAGTTCGCTCAGAAGCTGATCGAGGACATGAGGTCGGACCCGATGATCGAGGGAGTGTCGCCCAACGAGGTGCAGAGGGCGTTTACTTCGACTGCGGTCGTGGAATAGCACAAATAGCACAGGCTTTACTAGCCGACCGCAGGCAATTCATATTCCTATAACTATAGGGAGGATGGTGAAACAGCCATGAGAAGATTATTTGCGATTATCATCGCTGGATCGCTCCTGCTCGCGGGAGCTGCGTTCGCGGACACGCCCCTTCCCCGGGCCTTCATCTACGACGGGGCTCCGGTACTAGGAGAGCATGCCGACGGGGAGATATTGGTTATGCTAGAGGTCCCGGCGACCGGCGCTGCATACGAGGCGGCGCTGATGTCGTCCGGTCAGTCCGTGGCGGAGTCGATCGGCGCGCAAGCGGTCCAGACCTACGGTGCCATTGCGGCTGCGACCGGGAAGAACATCGTCCACATGAAGGGCGAGGGCAAGAGCACGGAAGAGCTGCTGACAGCCCTGAGCGGCAAACCCGGCGTGATAGGCGCATCGCCGAGCTACATCCAGCGTGCTATGCGGATCCCGGACGACCCTCGTTACGGCGATCTTTGGGGCATGCGAGCGATCAACGCACCGGACGCGTGGGATATCACGACCGGCAGCGAAAACGTATATGTTGGGATAATCGACACCGGCATAGACTACAACCATGAGGATTTGGCGGGGAACATCGGCCGCGACCTCGATAACAATATTGGACGCAACATAACCGGAGCCGACCCCACTGACCCCATGGACACTCAAGAACACGGCTCTCACGTCGCCGGTACAATCGGCGCGGTGGGCAACAACGCCATTGGCGTCACAGGCGTGAACTGGAAAGTAAGCCTCCTTGCAGTTCAGGTCTTTAAACCCGATGGCCTAGCCTACGATCCCGATGTCATCGCTGGATTGAACTATCTGCTTGCCCAGAAGAACAGAGGATTGAAACTCAGGGCGGTAAACATGTCAATTGGAGGGTGGAGACCGCCGATCGCCAATCCTGTCACAGACCCATACGGTAGTTCGATAAAGGCCCTGGCGGACGCGGGTGTAGTTATTGTGATAGCCGCTGGAAACGAGGGGCAGGATATTGACAACCCTACCGGCTACATGGATAACGACGGGTCTTGGGTAGATCTGCGCGGACTGCGCTGCTACCCCGCCTGCTTCCGCTTCGGCAACACGATAACCGTAGCGTCCATGACCGCAGACGGGACCCGCTCCGACTTCTCTAACTACAGCCCGAACTACGTTGATCTGGCAGCCCCCGGCAGCGCGATAATCAGCACCACCCCGGGGGACAAATACAAGTTTTTCCAGGGGACATCCATGGCCGCGCCTCATGTCGCGGGGGCCACAGCTCTCGTGGCCGCAGCACACCCGACAGAGACCGCCGCTCAGATCAAGGCGCGCCTGCTTGACTACGTGACGCCTAACGCGAACTTCAACGGCCTTGTCGACAAGAATGGTCACCTTAACGTGGATGCGGCCATAAGGGCTACGGCACCGACACCCCCGCCGGAAGACATCCCGGTGACAGGCATCACGGTCTCGCAGACTTCCCTAAGGCTGGCCGTCGGGCAGAGCGCTACGCTGACCGCCGTGATTGCCCCGGAGAACGCAACCAACAAGACAGTTGATTGGACTGCCACCAACCTCAACACTGTGATTGAAGGAGTGCAATCCGGACTGACTTGCGAAATTACGGGCCTTGCGAACGGCAGTTCCGTCGTAACGGTCACGACCGAGGATGGCGGTTTTTCGGCCACCTGCAACGTCACGGTCGGAACAGGCGGTGGTGGTGGAGGCGGCGGCGGATGCTCCGTCGGCGCGAGCGGCGCGGCAATGGCCGCGGTTCTATTGCTGGCCCCGATCGCCCTGCTCCTCGGGAAGGGATCGAAGTAGAGGCTGAATCAGTAACCGTTTAAGAGGCTATGCTTATAGAAACTATGGATGATAAAGAGAGGGAGACCTACGCTCCCTCTCTTTATTTTTTCGCTGCAAATCCCCTTGTTCGCCTCGGGCGTAAGGATGCTGAAAAGAGAAAAAACAGCCGCCACGGATCCATATTTACAAGATTTTGGTTTTCTTGTAATGTTGTGTTAGGATGATGATATTATGTTCTAAGGTAAAAAATACAATAGACGCAGGAGCGTGATATGGAGATAAGAATAATTTCAGGCAGATTGATTCTTGCTGTCCTGTTGATTGGCGCGCTCCGCGCGGGGCCGGACGGACGGGGAGCAACTTCTGCCTGAGGCGCCGAGGAGGTCCGAGGCAGTGCCCGGGGAGTATCTGCAGCTGTTAAGGGCGAGAGAGGCGTCTTGCCTCTGCAAAGGCCTTCAAGGGCCGACGCCGTGGCGATGATGCTGGAGATGTAGGCTGAAGTACTGTTCCTGAGGTATGGCGTGAACGTGGAAAACACTTACAGCGCCATTTCGGAGTCGAACGGGAAGGGGATCTTCTTTGTGCATAGCGATAAGGCCGCCAAGGATCCTGAGTTCGCAGAGAAGCTGCTTGAGAGGATGCGTTCCGGCCCGATAATCGATGGGGTCTCTCCCAACGAGGTTCAGAGGGCGGTCTCGGTGCCCGGTGACACCTCCAAGTTTACTATAACTGACCGTAAAAGGCGGTGTACATAATGAACTGGAAAAAAAAGTTATTTTGCTCTTTGGTATTCGGACTGCTCCTGATAGCCGGAGCAGCGTTTGCCGGCACGGTCCTTCCGGAGTTTTACACCTTCGACAGTGATCTTACAGAGGGCGAACACATTGACGGCGAGGCCCTCTCGACGCTTGAGTTTCCTTGCTGCCCGGAACCGGAACCAGATCCTGATCCGGACATTAGGGTTAGGAGCATCACGGTGTCGCCGACTTCTCTCGCGCTGGACGTCGGAGAGAGCGCTACGGTGACAGCAACGATAACCCCGGAGAACGCAACCGACAAGACAGTTAATTGGTCATTTGTCAGAGAAGGACGTGTGACTCTTAATCCAACCGGACTGACCTGTACCGTAACGGGCCTTTGGGACGGCAGGACCAGGCTGGTGGCCGAAACCCGTGATGGCGGCTTGAGAGCCACCTGCAACGTCACCGTCGGAACAGGAGGAAATGACCCCGACCCCGAGGACCCCGACGATCATAGCCCTGGCGGCGGTGGAGGCGGATGCTCCGTCGGCGGAACGGCCGTCCCGCTTGCGCTGCTCCTCGCGGCGCCGCTGGCTCTCCTGCTGAAGCGCAAGAAATAGCGGTTGTATTATAATCATGAGGAGGGGATAATCCCCTCCTCTTTTTTTCTGTTTGACTTGCCCTCGATAAATAAGGGAGGGTTGCGGTTTTGAGAAGAAGGATGATCGTCTGCTTCGCATCTGCCCTGGCCTTGCTGCTCCTCGCTTTCAGAGCCGGGGTGCGTCCGAGGACGGGTTGGCTTTCGGCTCCACCTGTGACGGAGGTTCGCCCGGAGATGGAGCTTCTCCCCGAAGCCCGCCGAACCGGCGTAAAGCAGGAGGGGCGTGCCGCAAGTGAATTTCGGCCGGACGAGGGCGGCGCGCCCGGTGCAACGAGCGCCCGCACCTCTCTTGAAACAGAAGCGGGCGACGCAGCCGTGCCGAAGGTCGCCGTCGAGAGGATCACGGTCCACCCCAAAACCCTGCGCCTCAGGCTCGGCATGAGCGACCACCTGACGGCGGAGATATTCCCCCCCGACGCGTCCGACAAGACGGTGATCTGGCAGTCGAGCTACCCTTGGGTCGCGGAGTGCAATCCCTCGGGGATGACCGCCAGGGTGACGGCGGTCTCCGTCGGCGAATCCCTGGTCATTGTCGGAACGAGGGACGGAGGGCACACCGCCATGTGCACAGTGATCGCCACGGCGCAATTCGCCCCGGACGGCGGATGCTCGGTGGGCGGTTATTAGCTCCCTTTTTTCACGAGCAGGACCAGAGGCAGAACAAGAAGAATCGCCCCCGGGAGAACGTTCGACACGTCGCATCCGCCACCACCGCCGCCTCCCGGCGCAGCATCGGCTTCGTATGAGCCGATGTCGAAGCCTCCACCCTGCGGACGCGGCCTGCCGCGCTGGTCAACGTCGGGCGCTGTTGCAGGGGTTCCGGAATCTATGGCCGAGCTGCCTGTCCCGAGCGCATGAGTCAGGGTCGGGCCGCCGTTGTCGGCGAGAGGCCCCAGCTTGGGATCTTCGGTGATGATCGTGTTGCCGGACACGCCTTGCCCGATGACACAGTAGGTCACCGTGGGGGTCGCACCCTGTCCATTTACTATGTCCGTGCCGGGGTTTCCCCACAGGATGCAGTTGGTGATCACGGCGAAATTCGCTCCGTCATTGTAGATGCCGCCGCCTTTCATGCTTCCCGGCACCTCGTTCCCGGTCAGCGTGCAGTTGATTATCGACGGATTGCTCGGGTCGCCCCAGAATTTGCTATTATACACTCCCCCGCCCATTGACGTCGCCTCGTTCTGGGTGAAGGTGCAGTTGACGATCAGCGGGTGGCACCCGTCGACGTTCGCAATTCCGCCGCCGTTGCTCTCCGACCTGTTCTTGAAGAAGGTGCAGCCGGTCACCGTGGGAGAGCTTCCTTCGTAGTTGTATATCGCACCTCCGCTTGCCTCGGCCTCGTTCATTCGGAAGGTGCAGTTCAAGAAAGACGGTGAGGCCTTGTTCACCAGCACGGCGCCGCCTTGAAGCCCGGAGCTGTTTCTATTGAAGAGAGAGTTCTCGAAGGAGGGCCCGTCGTTCTCTATCGCGACCGCACCTCCTCGTTCCTTCGCGCGGTTGGCGGTGAAAGAGCAGTTCCTGACCGTGACCTTGCTGTCCTTGCAAATCAGGCCGCCGCCGTTGGACTGGTACTGGTTGCCGCCCGAGGCGTCCCCTCCGGTGATCACGACTCCGTCCAGCACAGCCGTGGCATCGGCCCCCTCCGCCAACACGACCGTATAGCTGTTCGAGCCGTTGATCACAAGGGTGACTCCATCGGCGTCCCTCGTATCGTTGTTATCGATGTCTCCTGTGAGCACCGTGAGATTCGCCTGCGGGTCGCGCTGGTCGAGGGAAGTCTCGTCCCCCTTGAAGCCTCCGTAGATGGATGTACCGGATACCAACTTAAAGCACGCGTTTCTGTCCGACACGGCTCCTGGCGCATAGGCGCCGCGGGCGAGCCAGAATTCCGCATCCGGCGTCGTCGAGTGGACCGTACGGAAGTCCTCAAGGCTGAGCGCATTCTCCCAGCTGGAACCGTCCCTGGGGTCGTTGCCCCCGTTTACCGTCACCCTGAACACCGCTCCCTCCGCAAGCGAGGCGAACAGCGCGACGAACAGGATCGCCAGGGCCACGAAGGCCGTCATGGTTTTCCCTGCGTGTTTTGACACTTGAACCACCTCTTCCTTTAATAATCCCGAAGACCGACCGACGAGCAGTCGTGTCGCGAACAAAAATAAGATACTCCATTCAGCCGTTTTTGTAAACATTACTCTTTTTGGCGAGATTTCTGCATGCTTATGATGGACGCCCCCGGCGCACACGGGGTGGCCTCTGCAAAACGTGCTAAAATAGGCCGTATTCCGTTCCACTCGCGAGACCAAAACAAGGGAGAGGGAAAAATGAGATGAAGCTTTTATCCATGGATTTTTTCAAAAGGCCGCTGATCGTCTTGGTCCTGGCGCTGGCGTTCGCGGCGGGCGCAGCGTTCGGGGACGAACCGCCAAGCGTAGTCTATACCTACGACGGCGCCCCGGTGCTCGGGGAGCACGTGGACGGCGAGGTGATGGTGCTGCTTGAGGCCCCGGCGGCTGCTGTGTATGCTACCGGTGCGGCGCTTGAGGCGGCGCTGATATCCTCCGGTCAGTCGGTGGCTGAATCGATCGGCGCCACTGCTGTCCAGACATACAGCGCCATAGCCGCCGACAACGGCAGGAACATCGTCTACATGAAGAGCGAGGGCAAGAGCACCGAGGAGCTGCTGACGGCCCTAAGCGGCAAGCCCGGCGTCGTCGGTGCCGCACCGAACTACATCATGCGTGCTTTAGATACCACTCCCAACGATCCGAGGTACGGAGAACTCTGGGGAATGAAGGCGATCAACGCCCCGAATGCGTGGGATACAAGCACGGGGAAAGCGAGTGTGATAGTCGCGGTCATAGACACTGGCATAGACTACAAACACGAGGACCTCAAAGATAACATTGAGGTGGATGCCGACAGCAATCAGGGATTTAACGCCATAGCGAACGACAACGACCCGATGGACGATGAGGGACACGGCACTCACGTGGCCGGAACGATCGGCGCGGTGGGAAGCAACGACATAGGAGTCACGGGAGTCTGCTGGAAGGTCGGCCTGCTGGGTGTGAAGGTGCTGGACAATAAAGGCTACGGCACTGGCAATACAATAATCGCAGGCTTGGAGTACGTGAAGCAGCAAAAAAACAAGGGGCTGAACGTCAGAGTGGCCAACATGTCGCTAGGCGGCTGGATGCGTCCGATCAAAAACCCCGAGACCGACCCGTACGGTGCCGCTTTCAAGGCTCTGTCGGACGCCGGTGTGGTGATGGTCTTCGCGGCGGGCAACGAGTTCCAAAATATCGACAGGCCCGGCGGACGGGATTCGGACCCCCATAACCCGGGGACGAGCTACAAGGGCAAGCTCGCCTACCCCGCCTGCTTCCGCTTCGAGAACACCATAACCGTCGCGGCGATGGACGAGGACCGCACCCGCTCCGAATTCTCCAACTACAGCAAGTACTATGTGGACTTGGCCGCGCCTGGCGGCGGAATTCTGAGCACAATCCCCGACTATAAATACGGTAAAGCCAGCGGCACCTCGATGGCCGCCCCTCACGTGGCGGGCGCGGCGGCGCTGCTTGCGGCGGCTCATCCAGGGGAGACTGAGGGGCAGATCAGGGCGCGCATCCTGCGCGGGGTCGCGCCCAACCAGAACTTCAAAGACAAAGTGGCCTTCGACGGGCACCTGAACCTGGCAGCGGCCATGGAAGGCGCCGCTCCCGCTCCTGTGCCGCCGATCCTTCCTCCGGATCCCCCCGAGCCCACACCTCCCGAGCCAACACCACCGGAGAAGAGGGTGACCGGGGTTTCGCTCTCCGATGCGGAGCTTTCCTTGAAACTGGCCATGAGTGGCAATCTGACGGCCTACGTGATGCCCGAGGACGCTACGGACAAAACCGTGACCTTCTCATCGAGCAATCCGAGGGTCGCCGAGTGCTCGCACGCTCCTGAAGAGCAAACAGCGGTGATCATAGGACGGACAGAAGGCACCGCGGTAATCACTGTGACAACGAACGACGGCGGCTATACGGACGATTGCGTGGTAACGGTCAGGGACATTTCCGACAGCGGCAGCGGCTGTTCGACGGGGGCTTCGGGGGGCGCTGCGGCCGCGCTGGCTATGCTGGTCCTCCCGGTCGTGTTGCTTCTTCGGAGGGCGACAGATAGATGAGGCAGAACAGAATACCCGCTCGTTATCGTCCGTGCCTTCGCCCCTTCAGCGCCATAGGGATGGCGTCGTTCTTGCTGCTCGCGTCGGTCGCGTTCGCCGGCTCTGCCCATGCCATTCCCGGAGAGTACGCGCCGGGAGAGGCCCTGGTGCTTATGGAGATTCCCCCGGCTATCTCGGCTGCGAGCGGAGAGCCCTTCCAGACGGGTTTTTCCTCCTCGGCCCGCGATCTGGCTGAGTCGGTCGGGGCTCATGCTCTTCAGACCTACGGAGCAATCGCGGCCGGAGGAGGCCCGGGCATAGTGCATATCAAGAGCGACACTGACGATACACAGCGGCTTATCGAACTGCTGAGCGCCAAGCCCGGCGTGATCGATGCCTCCCCCAACTATATTTCCTACGGAGCCAAAACCCCGAACGACCCTCTGTTCGGCAGCCTCTGGGGGATGAAGTGCATCAATGCCCCCGGGGCCTGGGACCTCTCCACCGGAGCGGAGGACGTCGTGGTGGCCGTGATCGACTCCGGCATCGACAGGAAACACGAGGACCTGTCCGCCAACGTAGTAAGGGACAAGGATGGCAAGTGGGGCTTCGACGCCGTCAACAAGGACAGGGACCCGATGGACGACCAAGGGCACGGGACACACGTCGCAGGGATAATAGGCGCAACCGGCAACAACGGAAAGGGTGTCGCAGGCGTCTGCTGGAAGGTCGGACTGCTGGCGGTAAAGGTGCTTGACGCGGAGAACAGGACGTTCGACTCGCAGATCATCGCCGGTATCAACTACTTGCTGGACCAGAAGAGCCGCGGCATGAACATCCGCGCGGCCAACATGTCGATCACAGGCTGGCGCCAGCCCATCGTCGATCCGGAGAAGAACTCATACGGAGCAGCCGTAAAGGCCCTGTCGGACGCCGGAGTGGTCCTGGTGGTAGCCGCGGGCAACGAGGGTCAGAACCTGGACCTGCCGGAGAAGTTCTACGACTGGCAGAAGTTTGAGTGGGTGGATTTACGCGGGCAGAGAGCCTACCCGGCCTGCTTCACCTTCAACAACATGATCACGGTGGCGGCTATGACCGGCGGCTGGGAGAGGGCGTCGTACTCCAACTACAGCCCGAACTTCGTCCACGTAGCCGCGCCGGGCAGCGAGATAATCAGCACCCTTCCCGGTAACAGGTACGACAAGGACAACGGGACATCCATGGCCGCTCCTCACGTCACCGGGACAGCGGCCCTGCTCGCCGCCCGGTTTCCCAAAAAGACCGCAGCGGAGATAAGGGCGCGCATACTGAATAACATCGCCTCCAACGGAAACTGGACCGGCGCGGTCGTCTTCGACGGAATCCTTGACGCGGAACAGGCCATGAACGCCGCGGACCCGAGGGTTCCGGCCAAGAGCATCGTGATAACGCCCGAAAAAGTCGCTCTCTCGGGTAGGGCCGACATCGAGGTAACCGCCTCGTTGCTGCCCAAGAACTCCGATGGCGGGGAGCTTGTCTGGCTCTCGTCGAACCCGTCGGTTGCCACGGTAGAGAGGACGGACGGCGGCGCAAAGATCACCGGCCTGGCCGACGGCAGAGCCTCGATCAAGGCTTACGCCCCCGCAAGCGGCGTGACCGCCGAGGTAAGGGTAACCGTCAGCAATGCCGGGCCTCCCGCAATAGGGCAGAGCGAGGGGTGCAACTCCGTTGGAGTTGCCCCGGAGTGGGTCGTGCTGTTTGCAGCCCTGGCGCCCCTCCTGAAGAGGAGATAGCAAACACGAAAAAGGGGAGGGGGTGTTCTCCCTCCCCGTTCTGATACGGGCTAAACCGGACGATCGTTGCCAGTATTTCTCAAACAACCAACTCCCGGTGTTGCAGTTATTTCCTCTTCCTCACGTGTTTCAGTCTCAACTGCCTGTTGCCTTTGTTCTTTGGTTCTCGTTTCGTGGATGTGTTACTGTCTTTGGTACCAGGCTCTTCCCGACTTGTTGCTCTAGTTCTTGATGTTGCTTTTCTCCGTCCGGATAACCCGTTGACCATATTTTAGCCCCTGTTTCATGATTCGTCAACCATGTATACGTGGCATTATGCATGAAATAATCCTTATTTCTTACCGGTAGCGCTTAATTTCTCCAATTTTCTTCCAGACTGCGGAAATTCTACACTCCAGGCGATAGGAAGACGTTGACGAAGCTACCGACCCTCTCTTTCCACATGGAGAAGAGCTTTGCCGAGATCAGGGCCGACAGGGTGAAGTAGTCGTCCTTCGCCCCTCCGAAGGAGTCGTCCTCGAGGGCCTTCTCGTATAGTTCCGCGGGCAGGGTGAAGATCATGTCCCCCTGGTGCCTGTCGGTGTACTGCACAGGGCTGCATCCGACCGCCATCCGTCCTGTCTCGTCCGCGTAGATGGTCACTGTGTACTCCACGGGGCCTATATCGCCCACGTTCAATGTAACCCTCTGCTTTCGGGTGAAGCCCTTGTCCTTGAGGGCCTGAAAGCTATCGAAGTGCGTCCAGTACTCGATTTCATCGACGATATACCAGTGACGCACGTAGTTGGCCATCTTGCGCGTGAAGCGGGAGAGCCCCGGATCGTCCGGTTTCTCCGACAGTGCATCCTTCGACGGGACTCCGTCCTGCACCGCGTTCCAAAGGAAGGCGGAGAGAGCCGAAGCGTCCTCGTAAAAGAGGGAGAAGCCAAGAAGCGCGGCGGCGGCGGCGATGCGAGGGGCATCGTACCATCGGGCCGGCGCGACGGAGGCGAGCTTCCTGGTGACACCGGACTTTTTCAGGTCCACCACGGTCCTGCCGCCGTCGGAGTAGGCACCGGGGTGCTCGCCGAATATCTCCTCGTCGGATGAGCGCGGGAAAAAAGGGAGGAAGAAGCCGTGTCTCTCCCCTTCCGTAAGATCAAGAAGCCAGAGACGGCACCTTCTATCGTCGTGTAGCATCGCGAAGTCCGTCTCGTCGAATATGGCGCGGGGCGTGTGCAAAAGGTCGGACATGAAGATGACCGAGTGCCACAGAAGCCCTTTGAACACCGGATCCTGGGCGTAGCGGTAGAGCATGCGCCTGACGGGCTCCTCCAGCTGTTCGACGTTGTAGGCATTGGACTTCCCCTTGGCGCCTTTGAGCGTGATCGTCCTGTCCTCTTTCTCAAGCCATCTGAAGGGCATCAGTTTGCGCTTGTCCTTGCCCCTGTTGACCACTACAAGGCGAGGGCACGCACCCTTGGTCCAAACCTGCAGCGAGAGCCCCTCGTCTATGTCCTCGCCGCATACCACAAGGCCCTTGTCTTTCATTGACCGCACTCCTTAAATAATCTCTTAGACTATATTATATATCGTATGCCATTTATATAATCGCCGAGAATACGATTGATTTTGCCGAGCCACCATTGTATCATTATGGTTTGCGGAAGAATTCACATCTGTGCCGCATCCGGAGGAACGAGACCTAATGAAAAGAGCGGAGCACATTCGCAACATAGCAATAGTAGCACATATCGACCACGGCAAGACGACACTGATCGACTCGATATTCAGGGCCGCGCAGGTCTTTCGGGAGAATGCCCGTATCGAGGAGCGAGTGATGGACAACGACGACCTCGAGCGAGAGAAGGGGATCACCATCAGGTCCAAGCACTGCACTGTGGAGTGGGAGGGCTGCAGGATAAATATAATCGACACTCCCGGCCACGCGGACTTCTCCGGCGAGGTAGAGCGAGTTCTGTCGACCGTCGACTCGGTACTGCTCCTTGTCGACGCCGGAGAGGGGCCGATGCCGCAAACTCGCTACGTGCTGTCGCAGGCACTGGGCATGGGGCTCAAGCCGATCGTCTATATCAACAAGGTGGACCGGAAGGAGGCAGACCCGCAGGCGGCTCTGAACGCGACGTTCGACCTCTTCCTGGAGCTTGGAGCTACGGACGAGCAGGCGGACTTTCCCGTGCTTTACGGCTCCGGGCTGTCTGGCTGGGCGGTCTCCGACCCGGGAGAGATCAAGAACGGCGCAACCAGAGGGATGGACGCCCTCTTCGAGTGCATTGTAAAGCACGTGGAACCGCCGCTGGCCGACGAGGAATCGCCTTTCCTGATGCAGGTGAGCACCCTGGCCTGGAACGAGTACACCGGTCGCATGGGATGCGGAAAGATCCTGCAGGGGAGGATCCGCAGGGGCGACGAGTTCGTTCGAACCGCCACCGCCTGGCAGAACAGGGAGGACAGGAGCAATCAGAACTACGTCATAACGGACAGGGAGCAGTCGCGCATCGCGCAGGTTTTCATCACGCGAGGCCTGGAGAGGATCGAGGCCGACGAGGCGGGCGCGGGGGACATAGTCTGGATCACTGGCCCGAAGGAGATCGGGATAGGAGACACTCTCTCCTCCCCGGAGCTTGAGGGCTTCCCCCTGCCGCCGCTGGAGATAGAGGAGCCGACAGTGTCAATGTTCTTCCTGGTGAACACCGGCCCCTTCGCCGGCGACGAGGGGCGCCCCGTGACCCTGCGACAGCTGAGGGCGCGTATAGAGAAGGAGCTGCACACGAACGTGGCTCTGCGGATGGAGGACCTTGGCCGCGCCGACGGTGTCAAGGTCTCCGGTCGCGGGGAGCTTCAGCTCGCGATACTCATCGAGGAGATGAGGCGCGAGGGGATGGAGTTCTGCGTGTCGAAGCCGGAGGTCATCACGGAGGATCACGACGGGACTACTTTCGAGCCCATGGAGGACCTGGTCGTGGACATCCCGGAGGAGTACCAGGGGGTCGTCTACGAGAGGCTGTCGCAGCGCAAGGCCAGGGTCAGCGGCATGGAGAACCTGCGCACGGGGCTTGTTCGGCTCCTGTTCACCGTGCCGACACGGGGGTTGATAGGCTACAGGGGGGAGTTCATGACGGACACGCGAGGGCTGGGGATCATGTCGTCGCGCTTCTCCGGTTACTCACCCTGGACCGGCGAGATCGCCGCGCGCAACAGGGGGGCGCTGGTCAGCCTGGACACGGGCGAGGCCACCGGGTACCAGATCGAGAATCTGCAGGAGCGGGGCACGATGTTCATCTCCCCGATGGACAGGGTCTACGCCGGGATGATAGTCGGCGAGAACTCGCGCCCCGGCGACATGCCGTGCAACCCGACCAAGAGAAAGCAGGCCACGAACCACAGGGCCTCGACCAAGGAGTTCACCGTCAAGCTGGACGTGCCCAGGAGGATGACGCTGGAGAAGGCCCTTGAGTGGATAGCGGGCGACGAGCTGGTGGAGGTGACGCCGAAGTCGATCCGGCTTCGCAAGACGATCCTGGACGACAACGAGCGAAGAAAGGCAAGAAGGGCGAGCGCCTGAGCAGCCAGGACCAGGCGCCAGGGCGAGATCCCTCACATTCGCTCGGGATGACAAAAACCGCCGTCTATGTCATCCCGAACGAGCGAAGCGAGGAGGGATCTCGCCTTTGACGGCGCCTCTCATGAGATCCCTCCCCTAGTCGCTGTGCTCCTCGGGATAGCACCGGTCAGTCGATCGGGACCTCCAGCGTAACTGTCGTTCCCCTGCCGGGCGAGCTCTCCACCTTGAGCTCGCCGCCTATCATCCTGGCCCTCTCCCTCATGTTGACCAGGCCCCAGGCACCGCGCTCCTCGGCCTTTGCGTTCGCCTCGGTCACGTCGAAGCCTTTTCCGTCGTCGACTATCTTTACACTCAGAAATCCGAGGGAGAGGTTGACCGTTATCCTGACTTTGGCTGCCTGCCCGCCTCGCACAGCGTTGATGACCGCCTGCTGGATTATCTTGTAGACCGCCGTGCGCTTCTGCAGGGAGAGCACGTCCGCTCCTCCCTCGATCCTAAAGCGGACGTCGCAGCCGGAGAAGCTCTTGATCTCGTTGACCAGGCGGCCCAGGGGCACGAACAGTCCCTCCCTCAGGCCGGACGGGTTGAGCTGAAACAGGAACGAGCGCATCTCCTCCAGCGCGTCGGCAAGATGGAGCCTGGTCCTGGACAGCTCGTCGCCGAGGCGGTCCAGATCTCTCCTGTCGAGGTACTCCTTGGAGATGTCCAGCATCAGGCCCACGCCGGCGAACTTCTGAACAGGGCCGTCGTGAAGGTCTCTGGAGAGGGACATGCTCTCGCGCTCCGCGAGCATCATCGAGGCCAGCAGGGGATTGTCGCCGCCCGCGCCGGTTAGCTCGTCCACGTCGTCGAAGCTCATGTTGAGCAGGTTCAAAGCGATGCGGAAGCGGTTCCCCATCTCCTCGCTTCTGACCAACAGCTTCTCTATGCGGCGCTCCTCGCGAGCTATATCGTCCCTCTGGCGGGCCAGAAGCTTCTCCCGCTCCTCGAAGGCCCCTCTGACCCTCATGAGCCTGGCGGCGTTCTCGTAGGCCTCCTTCTCGCGTCTCTCGTCACCCGAGCGACTGGCGGTAAGCAGGACGGCGCGGGACCTGCGATAGTCGGCCTCCGCCTTGTCGGCGGCCTTGATCGCTTCGTCAAGCTCTTTTATTATCTCTTCCTTACGCGCGCGATATTCGAACAGCCTCTCGCGCTCCTCCTCCCTGAAGGCGGAGATGCTGTCGATGCTGTAGTTGATGGCCTCGCTAGTCTTGTCGCGTATCTCTTTCAGCCTGTGCGGCAGGTCTACGACCGCCATTCGCACCTCCTCCTTTTCACCGGGACTTTGGTACTTTCGCACGTACATTCTAACGCTGAAATGCGCCTCTGGCAATTCCAGGCGAAAGAGCTAAAATGGACTGTGCAGTCATCCCGAGGAGCCGCAGGCTGCGAGGGATCTCGGGGTCAAGCCAGTGCCTGCCATGAGATCCCTCCCCTCGTCGCTGTGCTCCTCGGGATAGCGATCGGCACGAACGGAAAAAACGCCCGTTCGGCCGCCTGCTTACCTCCCGCTGGTCGTCGGGATGACTATACGAAGCTGGTCGTCGGGATGACACCGTCAGTTCGGGACGACGGCGTGAAACCGGATGTTCAGGATTCTGCAAAGGAGGCGCTTGACATGATCATCGCACTTATCCTGGGATGGGCCGTGCTGTACGCGGATCGTACAGCGCTCTATCCCCTTCTATCCATCATAGCGGAGGCGCTTGACATATCCTCGGCCAGGGCCGGTGCCATCTCCAGCGCCTACTTCCTGTTTTACGTGCTGCTTCAGATCCCCAGCGGGTTCGCCGCGGACAGGTGGGGGGGAAGGCGCGTCCTGATCGTGATGTTCGCCCTGTCGGGCCTGGGGATTCTCGGCTTCGGCCTTTTCGGCGACTCCTTCACGCCGCTGCTTCTCTTCTCCGCCCTGCACGGGGCGGGGGCGGGCGCTTACTACCCCTGCTGCTTCGGGCTGATAATGGCGGCCGTACCGCCTGAGAAACGCGGAATCAGCTCCGGCCTGATAGGGATGGGGATGGCTCTCGGCATACTTGGAGGGATGGCGGCGAGCGGGCCTCTCTACGAGTTCTTTGGAAACTACCGGCAGCCCTTCCTGGTCCTTGCCGTGCCGACCGTGCTGATGCTTCCGGCGTTTTTCCGCTTGCTCCCCGACGCGGAGAGCACGGCCGGCTCTCCCCCGCTTTCGGTCTACCTTAGGCTCTTTCGCGACAGGGATATCTGGAAGATCAACATGGCCACTTTCTGCTCCCTGTACGGCTTTTGGACGGCGGCCACGTGGGGGCCGACCTTCCTGCAGGCCGAACGGGGCTTCTCCCTGTCGGGCGCGGGGCTCTACACGGGATTGATAGCCCTATCGGCCCTGCCGGGCGGGGTGCTCTGGGGGAGGCTGTCCGACAGGTTCGGTCGGAAGAGGGTGGCATCGCTGGTGCTGCCCGCGAGCGGAGTCGCGCTCTTCATGCTCGCAAGAGTCCAGGGGGCGCCTCTGATTATCTTCACCCTTCTGCTCTTCGGCCTGTTCAGCAACACGGCCTTCTCTCCCGTGGCGGTCTCGTGGGTCGGCGATATCGTCAGCAAACGTCACCCCGGGTCGATGAGCGCGGCGGTCGGCTTTTTCAACGCGATAATTATGTCTTCAGCCGTGGTAGCCCCGGTCGTATCCGGATTTTTGCGGGACGTCACCGGCTCCCTGTCGGGTGCGATCTTCGCGGGGGCCCTTCTTATTTTCTGTGGTTCCGTGCTGTTGCTGCTGACCCCGGAGGCGGGCGAGATCGACTAGGAGAGTTCCATGGGCGCGGGTAAAAAACGAAGTTGCCCGAAAAAAGAAAGCGTTGTATAATCATCCGCGGCAAATGCGTCAGAATATCCCTTGTTGAGGAGGAATGTGTTTATGGCGAAGGCTGTTGTAGATCCGGAAGCGTGCATCGGCTGCGAGACCTGCGTCGGGACCTGTCCGGTGGAGTCCATCTCGATGGTCGACGGCAAGGCGGTTGTCGATGATTCCTGCATCGAGTGCGGGAGCTGCGTATCCGTCTGTCCCGTGGACGCGATAACCCAGTAACGTGCGATGCCCCTCCCTTTAAAGGGAGGGGCGTTTTTTACTCTGCGACAGGGTTCAGGCCCTGTCCTCCAGCTCCGCGAAGCGAACGGCCGTGCCGTAGGCAATTATCTCCGCGGCACCGGTCGATATGCTTGTGGTCGACAGCCTAAAGCCAATGACCGCGTTCGCACCCATCTTCCTGGCCTGCTCTCCCAGCCTCTCCGCAGCCAGCTCCACCGCCTGGTCTATCATGGCAGTGTAGCGGGTAAGCTCCCCGCCCACGGTCCAGTTCCTGACGTTGGAGGCCACATCCTGGACCAGCGATTTCGACAGGCAGCACGAGGCCGTAACACATCCGAGGTACTCGCACCTCTTGCCGGGGATCACGTCGACCGTCAGCACGGGTATTTTTTTGTTGCTCATTCTTTCTTATCGTCTCCTTGCCCTGTTTTAGATGTCTCCCCGAACACGTCGGGGGCCCTCTGGACGGAGTCCTCCGTGTAGCGCGAGGCGGGGGCGCGCAGTGCGTCGAGAAGTTTTTTCAAGGCGCCGAATACGATACCCGCGAAGGCGAGAAGCAGCAGGACGAGCAGCAGGTAGCGAACTATGGCCCCCGCCCCCTTCAGTGTGTCGTAGATGAATCGGCCCGCCGGATACCTCTTTATCTTCCAGGCGAAGCGGACGAGCTCCGGATCCTTCAGGTCCTCGAACGGGTAGCCTTCCACCACGCAGTCGATGCTCCACCGAGCGAGTTCCTTGCCCTGCGCCCCGGCCTCATCTGTCGCGTGCACGTCCCATAGCGCGACCGCTCTCTCCCCTCCCCTGCGGAATACCTCCAGCAGGTCGGCCCTCTCCTCCGGGCGAACGGGCGCTGCGCCCATCCTTCCCATGTTCTTCCCCCTGATCTCGGAGATCCTCAGCAGGTCGAATATGTCTTCGCTGCTCCAAGAGGTCCAGAACTCCACTCCGTAGTCGCGAAGGAAGATGGAGGTCGCCTCCGGGTAGGCCATGACGGCCGGCTCCAGGGTATCCATGGGTCGATCGCCGTCGAATATGGCGACGAGCTTCCGGGAATCGGGCGCTACAGAGCTCCAGACCCTCGAAAAGACCTCCGTCTTCACCCCGATCTTGGCCATCAGTTCCACGGGGATGCCGTCGAGAGGAACCCCCTCCTGGATCAGGTGAAAGAGGCCGCGCGCCGCATCCCTGTCCCCTTGTATCGAGGGGATGAAGTCGAGCGTCCGGTTGAGCAGGTTCCAGTTTACGTCTGCTCCCTTCCACTCCGTGAAGATGTAGTTTTCCGCTCCCAGCTTGTTGACGCCTCGCAGAAAGTCCGCCCCCCACTTCTTGTACAGTTCGATGAAGAGGCTCTCGTCGTCCCTTGAGAGCAGGGCGAGGTCGCCCCTGTCGGGGGAGTCGATCAGCATCGACTGGAAGAACTCGACCGGCTCCTGCGAGAGGGTGTAGCCGAACGCCTCCCACAGGGAGAGCACCTTCTGCAGAAGGGGCTGGAACTCCACGCCTCTCTCCAGCTCCCGGTCCACGTAATTACGGACGTGCTCGGAGGACGCCAGCACCCGGGCGCAGCGGATCATCGACATGGCCTCGTGGCGGCACACCCTCTCCCAGTTGCCGAGTATGGAGTTGACGTTGCGCTCCATCTCCTGCTTCATGGAGGGTAGAGCTCCATCGGGGCTCTTGTTCCAGACGGTCTCCACCGTCACGTCCGCCGTGTACTCCGCCAGGAAGCTCTTCCTGAGCTCCTCCTCGAAGACGGTCCTTGCCTGTCCCATCTGGATCCCCTCGTACAGCAGCATGCCGACCCCTATCACCGGGATGATGCGCGACAGAACCTTGCCGCCGATCTTCATCACGGCCATGTTCATCATGCGCTGAATGAGCTTGCGCCCCAGGAGAGTGAGCACCAGCCCTCCGACCAGTCCGACGCCGGAGGCCAAGCGCCCCCTGTCTGCCTGCTCGCCTGTGAGGGCTATGGTCAGGGCGGCTCGCTCCGTCTTGGGCAGGGGCAGAGTGTTGTAGAGGGGCAATCTCTCCTTGATCGTGTCCACAAA
>JAAYLU010000110.1 GCA_012521675.1 Synergistaceae bacterium
CCCGCACGCGGCGTCGCTGGGTCAGGGTCTCCCCCATTGCCCAAAATTCCCCACTGCTGCCTCCCGTAGGAGTCTGGACCGTGTCTCAGTTCCAGTGTGGCCGGACACCCTCTCAGGCCGGCTACCCGTCGTCGCCTTGGCAGGCCGTTACCCCGCCAACTAGCTGATAGGACGCGAGTCCATCCAAAGGCGGACCCAAAAAGGGCCCTTTCACCTCTCGGCATACGGGGTATTACCAGCCGTTTCCAGCTGCTGTCCCCCCCCTCGGGGCAGGTCCTCGCGCGTTACTCACCCGTTCGCTACTGTCTCGCACCTCTCCACTCCCGAAGGAGATTCAATAGCACAAGACCGTACAACTTGCATGTGTTAAGCACGCCGCCAGCGTTCGTCCTGAGCCAGGATCAAACTCTCGGATTACTACTGACTTGGTTATCGCAAAACAAATCTACGCACTGTATTCATTTTTCAAGGTGTGGGTCGCCATGAACGGCAACGGCGAAAAATATACCACGCCTTGAGGAGTTTGGCAATAGTCATTCCGTATTTTTGTAAATAATTCCCGGCGGGTGTTATAATTCTTCTGGCTTTGAAGCCGTTGCATCATGAAGAATTATAACCAAGTCTGCAGAGGTAGTGTTATGGCGAAAAACGAAAAATTATCACGAAAAAGCCCTTCAACAGGCACAAAAGAAGGAAACTTGAAGAGAAAACCGAAAAAGAAGAAGTCGTCACCGCTGAAGATGGTCATGCTGTTTGTCCTGGCGCTGCTGATCCTTCTGGGTGCGGCGATCTCGGTCTTCGTGGCTCTCTATTTGGGCGAGCTGTCGCGGACTCTTCCGACGGAGACGGAGATAATGGCCCACCGCTCGAGCGTTGCAAGCGTGATATTCGATCGAAACGGCGAGATGGTGGCGCGGCTGTTCACAGAGAACAGGCAGCCAGTGGAGCTGAGGAACATCTCTCCGTGGGTGATAAAGGCCACTCTGGCGGCGGAGGACTCCTCGTTTTATCAGCATGGCGGCATTCGCCTGCTCTCCATTCTGAGGGCTTCGGTGGAAAACCTGTCGAGCGGCGGCATTCGACAGGGAGGCAGCACCATAACCCAGCAGCTTGCGCGAAACCTGTTTCTGTCCCAGGAGCGCAAGCTGGACAGGAAGCTGAAGGAGATCATCCTGGCGATTCGGATGGAGCAGCTTTTCTCGAAGGACAGGATCATCGAGATGTACCTCAATACGATCTATTTCGGGCACGGGGCCTGGGGGGTCGACACGGCGGCGCGGACCTATTTCGGCAAGACGGCGAGCCAGGTGAATCTTCCGGAGGCTGCTATGCTGGCGGGGTTGATCGCGGCGCCGGGGAGGTACAGTCCCCTGTCGAACTTCGAGGTGTCGAAGAACAGACAGAGGTACGTGCTGGACAGGCTGGAGCATTTGGGATGGATAAACGAGGATGAGAAAAGGGCGGCATACGATGCGGAGCTGGCCTTTCATCACACGCCGAACAGGGTGCAGGAGTACAACCGGGCGCCCTACTTCGTGGCACACTTGCTCTTCAACGAGCTTCTGCCCAAGTACGGGCCGGAGCTGGTCTACTCCGGCGGGATGGAGATCCACACCACTTTGGACCTCAAGATGCAGGAGGCCGCGGAGAAGGCCATGGAGGGGCTGAAGAGCCAGGGGGCCATAGTGGGGATGAATCCAGAGACGGGCGAGGTGCTGGCGCTCGTGGGCGGCCACGATTTCGAGAAGAGCAAGTTCAACAGGGCTACCCAGGCGTACAGGCAGCCGGGGTCGAGCTTCAAGCCGGTAGTCTATGCCACTGCCTTTGAATCGGGGCTGCTTCCGACGGATCACTTCCTGGATATGAAGATAGAGTACGAGAAGAAGGGGCCGAAACAGACCCTCTGGGCACCCGGTAACTACGAGGGGAAGTACAACGGCGAGGTGACGCTGCAGTACGCCCTGATACGCTCGCTGAACACGGTGGCTGTGCGGCTTATAGACTATCTCGGGGCGGAGGCCGTGGCGGAGATGTCGCGCAGGATGGGGGTGGTCACGCCCCATCTGCCGCAGGACCTGTCGCTGGCCCTGGGGTCGGCGAGCGTGACGCCGCTTGAGATGGCGGCCGCCTTCTCAGTCTTCGCGAACAACGGTATGGCTGTGGATCCCCTGATGATCCGCGAGATTCGCTCCTCCAACGGTGATCTGCTTGAGTCGAGGAGGCCCTTCGTAAGGGAGGCGATGGCGCCCGAGGTGGCGATCACGGTCCGCTCTGCCTTGATCGACGCGGTCAGGGCGGGGACGGGCAGGAAGGCCATGCTGGCCGACAGGGAGACCTTCGGCAAGACGGGCACGACCAACGATCACACGGACGCGTGGTTCCTGGGCGGAGTGCCGGGCCTGGTGGCGGTCGTCTACGCGGGCAACGACGATCATACGCCTCTCGGCAAGAGGGGAGTAACAGGGGGGGATGTCGCGGCGCCCGTGTGGAACGCGTTCGTCGGCGAGGCGGTGAAGACGGTTGATCTTCCGACCAAGTTCGAGATACCGCCGGACGCGGACGTGGAGCCGGTCACCTTCTGCAGGACCACCGGCTTCCGCGCCATCAATGGTTGCTCCGCGACCACGGTGTACATGAGGACGGACGAGGCGCCCCAGACCGATTGCCCGATACACGGAGGGGACGTTTACGCGAGCGCGATGGACCCGAACGCTCCGAGGCTGATCCTGGTGCACGACGACGCGCAGCTTTACGCGGCGGGCGGCTACACGGAGGCGTACCCGGAGGTGCAGCCGGTGTACATGCTCGAGCAGAGGCCGGAGGTCGTGGTGCCGGAGTCGACGACAGTCTACAGGGACCCGAACCCCGCCAGCTCGGTGGAGGACAGGTACCTGGAGCTGCTGAAGCAGTACGGGATTTCGAATTAGAGATCCCTCCGGCGCTCCGCGCCGTTCGGGATGACAAAAGGGTGCGCCGTTCGGGATGACTACTCTCTGTCATCCCGACGGCCG
>JAAYLU010000111.1 GCA_012521675.1 Synergistaceae bacterium
GAGGATCCTTCAAAGGACGGTCCAAAAACTACGAAAGAGGAGCAGAAAGTGACCAAAACCGAAACATTCGAGGTATCGAAAGGCTCGACGGTGAAAGCCGTGGCCGAGCTCCTGAAGGTGACGCCGGCGGAGGCGGTCAAGCGTCTCATAGACGCAGGAATGATGGTCCCCGCGGACGCCGCGGTCGACGATCGATCGTTGGATATTCTCAGCAAGACCTATGGTGTGCTGCTGACCCTTGCCTGCGACGACGCCGAACAAGAGGGCAAGTCAGAGACATGCGACGTGATAAAAAGAAAGCCCTCCATCGGCGACAACATGGAGCCCCGTCCACCCATCGTGACAGTCATGGGTCACGTCGACCACGGCAAGACGACGCTGCTCGACTTCATCCGGAAGACGAACATCACCGCACGGGAGGCGGGAGGGATAACGCAGCACATTGGCGCTTCCATCGTGAGGCACGAGGACAAGCAGATAGTATTCCTAGACACGCCCGGGCATGAGGCCTTCACCGCCATGCGTGCGAGGGGCGCTCGCGCAACGGACGTGGCAATACTCGTTGTGGCCGCGGACGACGGTGTGATGCCCCAGACCCGGGAGGCCATAAATCACGCAAGGGCGGCGGGTGTTCCCATAATCGTCGCGGTCAACAAGATAGACAAGCCGACCGCGAAACCGGATAGGGTGAGACAGCAGCTCTCAGACACCGGACTGACGCCGGAGGAGTGGGGCGGCTCGACGATAATGGTCGACGTGTCCGCGAAGGCCGGCGACGGCATCCCCCAGCTCCTGGAGATGATCCTTCTGGTGGCCGAGATGGAGGAGCTGGAGGCCGATCCGACCGTCCGCCCAGAGGGGGTCGTAGTAGAGGCGAAGCTGGACAAGGGCAAGGGATCGGTCGCCACGGTGCTGGTGCAGCAAGGGTCCTTGTGCAAGGGCGACATCGTTCTTTTCGACACTGCTTGGGGGAAGATAAGGGCGATGATAGACGCCGAGGGCAAGTCGATCGACTGCGCGGGCCCGAGCACCCCGGTGGAGATACTTGGACTGACGGCCGTCCCCCAGCCAGGCGAGGTCTTCAAGACTGTGGTAAACGAACGGGAGGCACGGGACGCGCTCAGCGAAAGGGAGCAGAAGGCCCGCAGCGCCCAGCAGGGCGGAGTGCGCAAGCTGACACTCGAGGAGCTCTACTCACAGCTCAAGGAGGGAGAAATTCCCCTTCTCAACCTGCTGCTCAAGTGCGACGTGCAGGGATCGGGAGAGGCCTTGGCTACTTCCCTTGAGAAGATGGCCACCAACGAGGTCGGGATAAACATCGTACACAGGGGCGTGGGGGGGATAGCCGAGTCCGACGTCATGCTGGCCTCGGCATCGAACGCCGTCATAATCGGCTTCAACGTCCGGCCGGACACGAACGCCAGGAGAGCCGCGGACGCCGAGGGAGTGCAGATACGCCTGTACAACATAATATACGATGCTATCGATGACGTGAAGGCCGCGCTCGAGGGCATGCTAAAGCCCCATATACGCGAGAACACCCTGGGACAGGCGGAGATCCGCCAGGTCATACGGGTTCCAAGGGCGGGCAATGTCGCCGGGAGCTATGTGCTCGAGGGCGTGATCAGAAGAAACTCGAAGATCCGTCTCATCCGAAACGGCATCGTCCTCTGGGACGGTGCCCTGGCGAACCTCAGGCGCTTCAAGGACGACGCCCGCGAGGTGGCGGCAGGGTACGAATGCGGAATAAGCCTGTCGAACTATCAGGACATCGAGGAGGGCGACATACTCGAGGCCTACGAGATCATCGAGGAGAAAAGGCATCTTTGACGGGCCGAGACCGTCGCCATGCGCCTTGTGGCGGGATACTTTTCGCATCGCTCCAGGCGCTTGGTTCAAGAAGCATCAAAGACCGCAGGCGCGTTGTCCGATCTCTTCTCGACAGGATCAGAAGGCGATGGAATGTCTCGGCCTCGGATCTTGGCCCGGATGGAAGCTGGTCGAGGATCGACCTGGCGGTCTCAGCCGTAGCACCCGAAATTTTCATGGTCGAAGAACGACTGCAGGCCGTGCTCTCTTTCCTGTTCAACGAAGAGAGGACGGGCGAGTTCTCAATCATCTACAACTGGCACGAGGTAGCCCGCTATGACGACGTTTCGTATGCAGAGAATAAACAAACTTCTTCAGAGAGAGGTCTCCATATTACTGAGCCTTCGCATAAAGAACGAGATAGCGAAGAAGGCGATTATTACTGATGTCGACTGCTCAAGAGACCTAGAACGAGCGAAAGTGTACTTCACCACCGTGGATCCTTCGGAGAGAGACGAAGTGGCCGAGGCCCTGGCAAGCGTGGCTGGAGCCCTTAGAAGTCGACTGGGCAAGCTGCTGTCCATAAGACAGGTGCCGGCCCTTTCCTTCCTCGTCGACACAAGCGAGGAGCACGCCCGCTCCATCGACAAGCTGCTCGACTCGCTGAAGATGAATGAAGCCCCGGATTCCGAACCGAACCATGACTCCGACGCCGCGCGTCACAAGGCCGACCCGGAGCTTTGAACGGCGGTGAAAACGTGCCCGAGAATACAGGCGTCACAAGAGGGATCTTTCAGGAGATGATTACGATCCTTTCCGATGCCTCGGAATGGATCGTAACCTGTCATGTCCACCCCGACGGAGACGCTCTGGGATCCGCGAGCGCCTTTCTCACCACGGGGAGAGAACTGGGGAAGAAAGTCGTGTGGGGTGGTCCGGACGCCTTCCCGTCCAACTACTCCTTTATCAAGGGCTCGGAGAGCTTCCGCGAGAACCTGACGCTGGAAGAACTGCGCCCGGGGACGGACTCGGTGGTGGTGGCGCTCGATACGGCGAACCGCGCCCGCTCCTTGAAGGACATTTCGTCCCTCCCGAAGGATGTGCCCCTGCTCAACATTGATCACCACGCGGACAACGAGCTGTTCGGAAGCGTGAATTACGTCGACCCGTCCGCCTCGTCCACCGGAGAGATAGTCTGGATGCTCTTCAAAGAGTGGGGCGTCTCCATGAGCATAGATGTCCTGGAGTCCCTCTACACGGCGATCTCGACCGACTGCGGCAGTTTTTCATTCTCTTGCACCACAGCTCGTACCCACAGAATTGCGGCTGAAATGCTCGAGGCCGGCGTGTCGCCGGCGAAGATGAACAAGCTGATAAGAAGTGGATCCTCTCTTCAAGCTCTTCACCTGAGGGGAGTCGCTCTTTCCAGGGCTTTCATCTCGAGTGGATTTGCCGCGTTCACGTGGCTGGAGGAGAGGGACTTTTCGAACACCGGGGCGGAACGGTCCGAGACGGAGTTCATCGTCGGAGAGCTGTTCTCCGTGAAAGACACGGAGTTTGCAGCCTTTTTCGTGGAGGACGAGGACGGCGTCAGAGTCTCTCTGCGTTCAAGAGGCCCGGTGGAGGCCTCCGAGATCGCCCGGCTCTTCGGGGGAGGAGGGCACAGGCAGGCGGCCGGGTGCATTCTCCCGCGCCCCCTGTCGAGGGCGCTGGAGACGGTACGAAACGCAGTGGAGGGAAAGTATGCACAGCGGACTGCTTCTTCTGAATAAGCCCACGGGGGTGCGGAGCGCAGTCTGTTGCGCCATGGTCAAGAGGCGTCTGAAAAATCGCTTCAAGGTAGGGCACGGAGGGACCCTGGACTCGACGGCCGAGGGGCTGCTGCCGATCCTGGTCGGGGCCGCGACCAGGACGAGCGACCTGGTTATGTCCCTCGTCAAGGAGTACGAGGCGACCATGGCCCTCGGAGAGGAGCGCTCGACTGACGACTACTCGGGTGAAGTACTCTTCTCGGGCGAAATGCCCCAAGACGCGGCGGGCCTCGTGAGGTTGTTGTTGCCGTCGTTCTACGGCCTCCGAATGCAGACGCCGCCCTCCGTCTCCGCAGTAAAGGTCAAGGGGCGCCGTGCACACAGGCTCGCAAGATCCGGGGAGTCCTTCCAACTGCGGGAACGGCCTGTCTACATACGATCCATATCGCTGATCGCCCCCGCAGGCTCGGATGGCGACTTGAGGCTGCGGATAGTATGCGGAAAGGGGACCTATATAAGAAGCATCGTTCGGGACATCGGCAGGATGGTTGGATGCGGCGCCCACACAATCGCCCTGACCAGAAAGAGAGTCGGCGACCTGACCCTCGACCGGGCCATTCCATTCGAGCTGTTGCAGGATGACGGAGCAGACATAATTCCACACATAATGCCGCTTTCACGCTTAGCGAAGAACTTCCACCGTTACGAGGCCGCTCAGGATGCGACAAGTCTTCTTCGCTCGGGCATTCCTGTCAGGTTGTCGATGCTCGGGCCGCCCCGGGCCGGGGACTTCGTCGCGGGAAACGGGACTATCGTCATGGGGGACGGGCTTTTCTGCTACGGGACCATCTCCGCGGACGGCCATTTCGTTCCTTCGGTCAACATACTCTTGGGGGGAAAGCCATGATCGTGGTGCTCGGGGCTTTCGACGGTTTTCATCGTGGACACGCCCTTCTGCTAGACAGGGCCCGTGCCCTCGCAGCCGAAAGAAACCCGGACAACTGGGGCGTCGTCACATTCACTCCCCACCCGGACAGGGTGATACTCGGAGACACGGTCAAATACCTGTTCACGGAGAGCGAACGAGACACGCTCGCCAGGTTCTTCGACATCCCCAATGTCGCAAGAATCCCGTTCGACAGGGAGCTCGCAGGGATGAGCCCCGCCGACTTCATAGCCGTGCTCGAGTCGCTTCTACCGGTATCCGGGATAGTGGTGGGGGAGGACTACCACTTTGGGCGAGGACGGAAGGGAGACGCCGACTTCCTGAGGGCCAGGGCATCGTCGAAAGGCTGGGCCTTCGAGATGGTGAGAACCCTGGAGACTGACGCCATGAAGATAAGCAGCAGCAGGGTAAAGACTCTCATAGTGGAAGGCGACGTGATCGAGGCCAGGAACTTGCTCGGATACCCGTTTTTTTTTACCGCCGATGTTGTGAAGGGAGACGGGCGAGGCCGCACTCTCGGATTCCCGACAGCCAACGTGCAATACCCGGAGGACAAGGTCGTCCCCTCGGAGGGGGTGTACGCCGCCTCCGTGTTCCTCGGGGAGAAATGGCTGCCCGGGGCCCTGAACATCGGGTTCAATCCGACATTTCTGAGCGGCTTGGAGTCGCCCCGGTTCGAGACCTATGTGCTGGATACCGACCGCACCTTTTACGGCGAGACCATCTCCGTGTTTATTGAGGAACGCATCCGCCCGGAGATCAGGTTCGGGTCGAAGACCGAGCTGAAGCGGAGGATGAAAGCGGACGCAGATGCCGCCCGTGAAATCTTCGACCGGGCCCGAGAGAGGGATGCCGATGTATACGGACGTCTCGCAGACGCATTATCGGGTTTTCAGGCCCCTCGGACTTGAAATATGACAGATAGGGTGTTAATATTCCACAGGTCACCCGTTCTAATTGCACGGTTTGACCTTTTCGAACTGAATATCGGTTGTTGACGGGCCTGTAGCTCAGTGGATAGAGCGGCACCCTCCTAAGGTGTAGGTCGGCCGTTCGAATCGGCCCAGGCTCGCCATTTTTTTTGAAAGCGGGTGGCGACTTGATCCCATTGTTACGGAAACATTTGGCTCTTTCGGTCGCCATTCTTGCATTATTCTACTTCTTTGCCGTTCCTATGAATTTCTTGACAATCACATCCTCCGGAGGGACGATACTGTACGATGCTCCGGTAGGAGGCGGAGAGTCCTTCATCCTGCGGTTCATTCACTCCGTCGAGAGAACCCCGATAGAGAGCGAATACAGGGTGGTGACAGGTAAGATAGTCCACTGGGAAGAGCGTTTCCTGTCACATAACGCCGGATTGCCGACCGAACCCCCGAGAAACGGGCGGTTCATCATGGCTGAAAACTGGATGATCCTCAGAGGGGGAGGTCCATCCGCCGGCTCCTTTCGCTACAGGGTAGGCAACGAGGAACTGGGGAGGAACCTGCTTTTTTTGCCGAACGGCTCCGAGGTCCTCCTCTACGTGGACTGCAAACATGATCTCCTTCTGTTTCGTGCGGAATTGTCCTGTTTGTTCGAGCACTATGTAATAGTTCTGGTCGATATGGCCAAAAATTAGGAGGTGGTCTTTTTGGCAGATGTCGATGAAAAGAAGACATCCGTTCAAGAAGAGATTGATCTTGACGCTTTAAGAAGAGAGTTCGACACGGAGGCGGGCTACAGGGATCTAAAAGGCGTTCCGGCCGTGATTGTCACCGCGCTGGCCGTGTGCATGTCCCTCTTTCATCTTTACACGTCGGGCTTCGGCCTGATGCAGTCCCTCATCCAGGCCTCTGTCCACCTTGCATTCGTCCTGGTTCTCGTCTTTTTGCTCTATCCGATCTCGCCGAAGCTGGTACAAAATGACATACCCTGGTACGACTACGCCCTGGCGATCCTGGGAGCGTTCGTCACCCTCTACCTCGTGGTCGAGTTTGACTCTCTGATCGGAAGGGCCGGATTGCCTACCACCATGGACATAGTCGTATCCTTCCTTGGAATCGCCGTCCTGCTCGAGGCCACGAGGCGCGTCACCAGCCCGGTGCTGCCGATCATCGCCATCTGCTTCCTCCTGTAC
>JAAYLU010000112.1 GCA_012521675.1 Synergistaceae bacterium
AACGCAATATCGTGGGAGGAGAAGTTCGCCTGCGACGTCTGGTACGTGGATAACATCTCATTCGCGCTCGACATGAAGATCATCTTCAAGACCATTGCGAAAATACTAGCCCGCGAGGGCATATCGCAAGAGGGGCAGGCCACAATGGAGGAGTTCCTCGGGACGAAGGAGGACGTAGCATGAAGCGCGGGCCCATATACATAGTTGGCGCGGGGGGGCACGGCAAGGTCGTGCTCTCTGCCGCGCTGGCGCTCGGCCTCGAGGTCGCGGGAGTGCTTGACGACGACACGGAAAAGCTCGGCGCTCGCGTACTCGGTGTGCCTGTCATCGGAACGCCGGAGGACGTCCTGTCGAGCATGCCGCACACAAGCGCGGCGCCTGGAATAGGGGACAACAGAACTCGCAGGGAGGTGGTTCTGCGCCTCTCCCCCTTATCAATCGAGTGGATCCCGCTGGTCCACCCTGCCGCCTTTGTGCATCCTTCTGCTCAAGTGGGGGAGGGGAGCGTGGTTTTCGCCGGAGCGGTCATCCAGCCCGACTGCCGCATTGGCGCTCACTGCATAGTGAACACGGGAGCGCTGATCGACCACGACTGCGTCATCGGCGACTTCTGCCACGTGGCACCCGGCTGCGCCATAGCAGGAGGCGTCGGGCTCGGCGAGGGGGCCTTTCTCGGGATCGGCGCAGCCATAATCCCCGGCGTGACCGTCGGCGCGTGGGCGACGGTGGGCGCGGGCAGCACCGTGATACGCGACGTTCCACCGGGCGCGACCGTCGTCGGCACTCCCGCCAGACCTATACACGAGGTGAAGCCATGAACCACAACCGCATCTACCTCTCCCCGCCTCACATGACGGGCAGGGAGATGGAGTACATAAAGGACGCGTTCGACTCCAACTGGATCGCCCCTCTGGGCCCCCAAGTGGATGCCTTCGAGCGAGAGGCGGTCGAATACACCGGCACGGCGGGGGCGCTGGCCCTGTCGTCCGGCACCGCCGCCCTGCACCTCGGGCTGAAGCTGCTTGGCGCGAGGCGCGGCGACACGGTCTTCTGCTCGTCGCTCACCTTCTCAGCCACGGCGAACCCGATCCTGTACGAGGGCGCGACTCCCGTCTTCATCGACTCGGACCCGGACACGTGGAACATGTCGCCGGCCGCCCTCGCCCGCGCGTTCGACGATGCCGAGCGAACCGGCAGAATCCCAAAAGCCGTTGTCGTGGTGGACCTGTACGGTCAGAGCGCGGACTACGCCCCCATCCTGGAGCTGTGCGATGCCCGCGGCGTCCCCGTGCTGGAGGACGCGGCCGAGGCCCTTGGCGCGACATACGGCGACAGGATGTGCGGGGCGATGGGCCGCCTCGGAGTTCTGTCCTTCAACGGCAACAAGATCATAACCACCAGCGGGGGCGGCATGCTGCTCTCCGACGACGAGGAGATGCTTGCGAAGGCCCGCTTCTGGGCGACTCAGGCCCGCGACCCCGCGCCACACTACCAGCACAGCGAGATCGGCTACAACTACAGGATGAGCAACATCCTGGCTGCGATAGGCAGGGCGCAGCTGGAGGTCATAGACGAGCGAGTAGCCGCTCGCAGGCGCGTCTTCGACCGCTACCGCTCCGCGCTGGACGACATCCCGGGCGTGACCTTCATGCCGGAAGCGCGATTCGGCCGAGCCAACAGGTGGCTGACCGCGATGCTGATCGCCCCGGAGACCGGCGTCTCCCCGTCCGACATAATGAACGCGCTGCAGAAGCGGAACATCGAGTCCCGCCCCGTGTGGAAGCCCATGCACCTTCAGCCGGTGTTCGAGCGATACCGGTACTTCCGTCACCGGGAGGGCGAGGACGTCTCGGCCGGCCTGTTCGCCAACGGCATCTGCCTGCCGTCCGGCTCGGCGCTGACGGAGGAGGAGCAGGAGCGAATTACAGGAATCATTAAAACACTGTTTTAATCTTGTCATCCGGAGGCGCAATGCCGTGAAACTGCTCTATATAACCACAGTCGGCCAGACGATGGGCTTCTTCACAAGCCTAATAACAGAATTGATCCGGGAGGGGCACAAGATCGACATCGCCTGCTCCGACACCGAGAGAATCCCCGCTCAATATGCGGATTTGGGCTGCGAGGTCTTTCCGCTGTCCTGCTCCAGGAATCCTCTGGCGTTGGGTAACATCAGGTCCATAAGGGAGATTAGGCGCATTGTGGAAGAGGGGAAGTACGACGCGGTCCACTGTCACACGCCGATCGCAGCAGCCCTTGCCCGAATCGCCTGCAGGCCGCTGAGAAAACGCGGATTGAAGGTGATATACACCGCTCACGGGTTCCATTTCTACAAAGGCGCGCCCCTTGTCAACTGGCTTTTCTACTACCCGATCGAGTGGGTCTGCGCTCGCTGGACCGACCTCCTCCTGACCATGAACCGGGAGGACTACGAATTCGCGGCGCGGCGGCTGAAGGCCGGGGACGTTAAGTATGTTCCAGGCGTCGGCGTCGACACGGAGAGGTTTGCCAAGGTTGAATCGGACAGGGCTGCGAAACGAGGGGAGCTCTGTTTGGGGGATGGCGACATAGTGCTTCTGTCGGTGGGGGAGCTAAACCGGGGCAAGAACCACCAGGCGATTTTCAGAGCTCTGGCAGAGCTGAAAGATCCCCGTATCCGCTATCTGGTAGCAGGGCGAGGCAAGCAGGAGGCTTCCCTAAGGGCAATTGCGGAAAGCCTTGGCATAGCGGAGCAAGTTAGACTCACGGGCCACCGCGACGATATTCCGGAGTTGCTGAACGCCGCGGATATATTCTGTTTTCCGTCAATAAGGGAAGGGCTCCCAGTGGCCCTGATGGAGGCGATGGCATCCGGGCTTCCCTGCGTCGCCTCCGGTATAAGAGGAATCACCGACTTGATCAACGACGGAGAAGGCGGCTTCCTGTGCCGCCCGAACGACACCCAATGCTTTGCCGCGGCAATCGAACGCCTTGTAGAATCCCCATCGCTAAGAAAGACCATGGGGCTTGTCAACAGCGACAGGGTCAAGGCCTTCGACCAAAAGCGCGTAAACGGCATTATGAAAGAGATCTATGAGAACGCTGTTTAAACCCCGCGACCGAGCATCGACCAAAGCAACGAAGGGGGGCCTCGTTAACAATCCTTTTGTCCTGCCGACCATCATCACCGCATTAAAGCTTGTGGCCGCTTTCGTGATTATCGCCTCCAACGTAAAGCTGTTTGGCGGCGGATGCGACAGCAACCACTACCACGCATGCGCCCTGTCCCGGACAGATCGCGCCTACAACCACTGGTCCATCCTATTAAGAAAACTCAACTCCATGGGCCTTTACAATCGCCTCGGCATCACTATATTCCTCATAATAGCCGCATCCATAATAATCCCGTATCTTGTCGCCAGACTCTCCGCAGTCAGGGATTCTTCAAAACCGGAAAAAGCCTTCTGGATGGCTTTCACTGCAACCGCTGCGTACCCTACGCTGTTTTTTATGAGCCTGGACATTTACCGCGACGTGCCGATGGTCCTCTTGTTCTGCCTGGCATTGCTATGCATCAAGCGTATCAACAACGGCGACAATCGAGCAAGCGTTATACAAAAGACAAAATTCTCCGCGCTGTTTTTTGCACTCGTGGGTATGCTTTACCTCCTAAGACCGTACCTGGGGCTTGCACTGTTGGCGGCGTATTTCATCAGCCCGTTCTTTTCCTTCTCCAAACAACCCTTGGCCTTGTGGATAGCCGTATTCCTTGTGGTGGTGCTGCCTCTAGGCCATCAGTTCGGCATATTTGAGAGGCTTTTGCGCTACAGGGCGTTATTCCGGGATGGTGCGCAAGGGGGAGCCAACCTTGGAATCGTTTTTTCCGACGATGCCTGGCTGTTCCCCATCATCTTTGTCAAAAGCCTTCTCATGCAGCTACCGGGCTTTTTCTTCCCGAACAAGGCGAGCGTTATACTTTTCATACTCGAGGGCATTCCGTTTTTGTGGGGCGTCGTCTACCTGGTCAAAAACAGACGTTTCACGGACAAGTTCGTCGACTTCATGGCGGTCTTTTTCGTCATATACAACACCGTCTGGATCATAGGCAACGACAACCTCGGAACGGCCGCCCGCCTGAGAATCTTCGGCTACATTGCGGTGCTGATTTCATGCGTGATTGTTTATCGTAAACACGAGCTATCTACTTATCATGGGAGTGAATAACTTGATTAGCATTATATTTATTAGATCGCCTAAAGCATACCTCCCGGAAATCGATGCATACCTAAGCTACTTTAACAATCTCAAGGGCTTTAAAGCTCTAGAGTTCACTAGTTCCAAAGAACTGGCAAGCATATCAGAACCATTTGTATTATGGGAGTTCAAGGGATTCGGAAGATATAAACCTCGCAATTGTCTTCTTGTTCACGAGTATTGCTCTCTTTCTACACCTCCATTTGCCAGAATAAAAAACACCTTGAAAGTCAAATGGAACACGAAGCCGGGGTTGAGGGTTTTTTTAAACCAATCGGTAAAGAATAACCTTGGGTTTAATGACGGTATCCCTTTTTGTTTTAGAGACATGGGAATAAGCAAAGCCTTTTGTAACACCAATAAGAACGCAAAAAAAGAGTACGATTTCGTTTACGTCGGCTCTATCACAAAGAGCCGAGGCATTGATAGACTTCTTCGTGCGTTTTGTGAAAGACCCAACGGCAAGCTATGTCTCATAGGCACGCCGGAAGTCGGAATATACCGCCGTTACAAGCAGCACAAAGACATTGTTTTTACTGGGAAAGTACCCTATTCAGAAGTACCATTGATAGCATCAAAGGCCAGATACGGCATTAACTACATTCCGAATAAACAGCCTTACTCCTTGCAAACTTCAACTAAACTATTGGAATATCTTGCGGTTGGGCTTAAGGTGGTAACTACGGACTATCAATGGGTTAGGACCTTTGAAAAACAAAACGAGTGTTCGTTTTATAAACTCTATGACAGCCCCTTGGTTTTTGATTTATCAGAGATCGAGTCATATGATTATGTCTCTAATTTTCGCGCAGAAGACTATTTATGGGAACGAGTGATTAAAAAGTCGAACATCGAACAACATTTGAGGGGGCATGGGCTTTTTGTTTAAGGCGCTAGTTGTAGAGTGCTAGTACATAGTAGACAGAAAGGGTAGTGTCAATAGTCTTTCGCACTTTTTTTCTCGGGTTCTAGAGCCAGCTGTCTCCCCGAAAAGAGGTGATCCATTGTCACACGCACTCCGTCAGGTTCTCGGATTCGCAATCGCGTTCGTATTCGTACAGTTTATCCATGTCCATGTACCTGCGGCTTCCCCATTTAGTCGAGGCTATGTGCCTCAGTCTGGCGGCAACCAGCATAAGGGCAGAGTTGCCATCGGGGAAGGCCCCCACAACCCGCGTCCTGCGGCGGATCTCGCGGTTGACGCGCTCAAATGGATTGTTCGTCCTGAGACTCCTACGATGCTCGGGAGGGAAGCAGTAGTAGCTGAAGGTCTCGCGGACTCCTTTTTCCACTATGTCGGCGGCCTTGTGAAGCTTCATCTCCTTCAACCTGGCGACAACCGCCCCAGCCTTCTGCTCCGCCGCGTCAAGGTCCTCCGACGAGTGGATGGCCTTGAGCATGTCCGCAACTATGCGCATCCTGCCGCGGGGGACCGCCGTCAATACGTTGCGGTAGAAATGCACCACGCACCTCTGCCATTTCGACTTCGGAAAGACCTCGCCAAGAGCCTCCACAAGCCCGAGGCATTTGTCGGAGATGAAGAGGCGAACGCCGGTCAGGCCACGCTCTTTAAGATGTCTCAGAAAGTTCAGCCAGCTCTCCCTGTCCTCCTTGCACCCCTCGGCGACCCCGAGGACCTGTCTGAATCCCCTGCCGTCAACGCCGATCGCCACCAGCACGGATATGTTCTCGACCTCGCCTCCCCAGTTCTTCTTCAGCCAGATGCCGTCAAGGTAGACGTAGGGATGCTCCCCCTCGATGGGACGGTTCCTCCAGCTTTCTATATTGCCGTATATCTTCTTGTTCATGTTGCTTATGGTGGACGGACTGACACTGCTGCCCCAGAGAGCCTCCGTGATGTCCTCCACGCGCCTGAGGGACACACCCGCGAGGTACATCTCGATCATGGCCTCCTCGACCGAGCTCTCCCT
>JAAYLU010000113.1 GCA_012521675.1 Synergistaceae bacterium
CTCCATGTCCTCGGGGGAGCGGATCTCCCTCTTCGAGTTGGTCAGCTCGCGGAAGCCGTTCTCGCCCCACGCCAGGAACTTGACCCCCTTGTCCTCAACCGCCTTGACCACGAGCTTGCCGGACTCGCCCTCCTTGATCGCGTCCATCGCGACGTACTTGTCGGGCTGGTTGGCGATGAAGAAGGGGAGGGCGAACAGGTTGAGCTCGACTATCTGCGGGGAGTAGTTGATCGACGACTGAACCGCGAAGTCGATTGTCCCGTTGCGAACGAGCATGAAGGCGTTGGTCTGGGCCCCGGTGGTGAGCTGCGAGTTGGGGTAGACCTTGATGTTGATCCTCCCGTCGCTCCTCTCCCTGACAAGATCGGTGAAATAGGTCGCGCCCAGACCCCAGGCGGTGGTCAGGCTCGGGACTATGTCGAGCTTGTACTCCGCCTTGTACTCCGCCATGGCCGGGGCAGTGAACGAACACAGAACCGCGACCGCCAGCACTACTGCAATTATTTTTTTCATTTTTTCCGCCTCCCTGAGTATTGAATTGATATCTCCGATGCCTTATCGGACTCTATGACAGCGGCGCTCTCCGTCGCCTCTCTTATCACCTCCTCGACCCGGCGGGCGCCTCGCACCGGCCTACATCACCGACCGAACCGCTGACGCGATCTTCTCCGGCGTGACCCGGTAGGCCCGCTCCAGCGGACGGGCGAAGGGTACAGGAGTGAAGGGCGCCCCGACACGCACGATCGGGGCGTCGAGACAGTCGATCGCCTCCTCGGCTACGATGGCCGCTATCTCCGCGCCCACGCCTCCCTGTTTCACCGCCTCGTGGGCTATGACCAGCCGGGTGGTCTTCGCCACCGACTCCAGGATTGTACCTTCGTCCAGCGGCGAGATGGTCCTGAGGTCTATCAGCTCCACTCCTATGCCCTCCGCGGCCAGAACGTCGGCGGCCTCGATGCAGAGGTTCATCGTCATGGACCAGGATACCAGTGTAACGTCGCTCCCCTGCCTGATCACGTTGGCCTTGCCTATCGGCGCCAGGTGGTCTCCGCCGGGGATCTCGCCCTTCATGGAGAAGAGGGCCTTGTGCTCGAAGTAGATGACGGGGTTGTCGTCCCTGATCGCCGACTTCAGCAGCCCCTTGGCGTCCGCCGGGTTCGACGGCGCGACCACCTTCAGACCGGGTATGTGCAGGAAAAAGGCCTCGAGAGACTGGGAGTGCTGAGCGGCCGCCTGGTTCACGAGGCCGTCGGGGGCTCGCAGCACCATCGGGACGGACTTCTGCCCCCCGAACATGTAGTAGATCTTGGCCATCTGGTTCAACACCTCGTCGAAGCAGACACCTATGAAGTCGGCGAAGTGCATGTCAGCCACCGGCCTCATGCCCGCCAGGGCCGCGCCGATGCAGGCCCCGACTATGGCTGTCTCGCTGATGGGGGTGTCCATCACCCTCCCGGTGCCGAACCGGTCGGCGAGCCCCTTGAACTGGCCGAAGATCCCGCCCTGTCTCGCAATATCCTCGCCCATGACGAAGACTCGCTCGTCACGGGCCATCTCCTCCGTCATAGCGTCAAGCGTAGCCTGCGCAAAAGTGACAGTACTCATCACGTCCACCGCCTTAAACGTAAAGGTCCTCGAAGAGGGCCGACTCCTCCGGCTCCGGAGAGGTGCGGGCGAACTCCAGGGCCTGCCGGATATCCTCGCGAGCGTCGCCGTCGATCCCGCGGAGCTCCTCCTCGGTCATGGCCCCCGCTTTCAGGACGTCCCTCTCGAAGCGCTGGATCGGGTCGGTCTCCTCGAAGATCCTCCTGACCTCCTCCTTCGTGCGGTACTTCTCCGGGTCACCGACGAAGTGGCCCTTGACCCGATAGGTCTTGCACTCCAGCAGCGAGGGGCCCTCCCCGCGGCGAGCCCTCTCCACCAGGGCCCTCGCACTCTCGTACACGGCGAAGACGTCGTTGCCGTCCACGACAACGCCCGGCATCCCGTAGCCCGCGGCCCGGTCGGCTATGTCGTCGACGGAGGTCGTCGTCCGGTAGGGGGTGGTCGAGGCCCACTTGTTGTTCTCGCACACGAAGATCACGGGCAGCCCCCACGCAGCGGCCATGTTGGCCGCCTCGTGGAAGGTGCCCCGGTTGGACGCTCCGTCCCCGAAGAAGGCGACCGCCACCCCGTCCCTCTCCTGCATCTTGAAGGCCAGGGCCGCGCCGGTCGCTATGGTGAAGCCCCCGCCGACCACTCCGTTGGCCCCGAGCATTCCCACTCCGAAGTCGGCTATGTGCATCGAGCCGCCCTTGCCCTTGCAGCTGCCGGTGCTCCTTCCGAATATCTCCGCCATCATCCTCCGCAGGTCGGCCCCCTTGGCTATCGCATGGCCGTGCCCCCGGTGCGTGCTCTGGATGTAGTCCGAGTCGTGCAGGTTCGCCATCACCCCGGCGGCAACGGCCTCCTCGCCCACGTACAGGTGGACGAACCCGGGGATCTCGCCTTCGAGGAAGTACTTCTCAACCGTCTGCTCGAAGTGCCTGATGGTCGTCATGGTCCTGTAGAAGCCTGTCAAAAGATCCTTGCCGTACTTCGATGGAGAGGGCGCCTCCCCGCCGCGCGCAGCCTTAGCACACACACAGATCACTCCTTTCAGGGAGCGTCGGGGCTTTCATCCGCGCCCTTTAGCTCCAGCTCCTTAACCAGCTCGTTCAGTATGACCCCCGTGTCCAGGTGCTTTCTCTGGAGCTCTCGAAGGTCCGCTATGTCTATCTTGTACTCCCTGCGGCCGTAGAGCCCCCCATCGCTCCTGCGCTCGAGGCTGCGGCAGATGTCCGCCAGCTTCTCCACCGCCTCGGCCATCTGGGAGATGTACCTCCTGAGGACGCCGAGGAAGCGGTCCTCGAGGGAGACCGGCCGATCGCGGGGGGTTTGTCGCCTGATATCGGACTTTGTCTCCAGCAGCTCCGCCTGGAGCTCTTTCAGGATCCTCTGGTTTTCGCCGTAGTCCACCGGGCGGTACAGCCCCGGAATCGGCAGGACCTTCCTGAAGGAGAGCTTGAAGAGGTTCTCCTGCACCTGCATATACCTGCCGAGCATCGACGTAACCCGGCGGGCCAGGGATTCAACGTCACTGTTCTCCGTCATCTTCGGCCTCCAAGTCTGTCGTGGCGGCGGGCTTTTCGTCCACCAGCAGCCCGCCTAGAGTTTTTTCGAGAATGAACACTGCCTCAGTCAGGGCGCCCGAGTCGGCGAGAGGCGACTCAAGGAGGGCCATCACCGAATCGACGTCCCTTTCGAGGACGGACAGCACCTCCTCCACCTCCGCCCTTCCGTCCGGAGGAAGGGCCTCCAGCTGCGACCGAGCCACGCCCGCAAGCTCCCCCCCGATCGAGGCCGCTTGTTCGGCCCTCTCCCTCAGGGGATCCGGTCGGGGCGTCGTCGTCCCCGGCAGGAGGAGGGCGGCGACGACGGCAAGAGCTACCAGCAAGGCCAGGAGGGCCGGTTGACGCCTCATCTCCTAGTACGCGCCCCTTTCTATCCGTCCGCTCGCTCTGTCGATGTAGTAGCTGACGTGCGCCTCCTGCCGGTCTATCTCCATCGACCTGCCGCACAGAACGACGACTACGTTCGGATGGACACGCTCCCTCACTCGCACCCGGCCGAGGTTTCTCCTCTCGGCCAGCATCGCCCGCTTCTCAGCCTCTATACGGGCTATCGCCTCCTCGGCCTCCTTCTCCAGCACCGAGTGGAACCTCGCGAGGATGAAGAGCCTGCTCTTCTCCTCGTCGGACATGGAGTCCAGCCCGAAGGCGCGACCGCTGCCCTTGAGGGAGAGGATGGCGGCGTCCAGCTTCTCCAGCTGAGCCCCGCACTCAGCCTTCCTGTCCTCAAGTTTCCTTATCTTTTCGGCCTTGAAGGGGTCGTTGCCTGACTCGAGCAGTGCGCGGGCGCCCATGGAGGAGCCGGCGGACAGGACATCCACCACTCCCCCCGCGACGCACCTGCCGCCCACCGCTCCTCTCCTCCTCTGCCCGTGGACGTAGATGGCGCCTCCGGCCTCCAGGTCGCCGAACAGGGAGTAGCCCATGACCTCTATGTCGCCACGGGCCTTGATCGAGGAGTGCTCCACCAGTCCGACCCGGACGTCCTCGCCCGCGGCGACCGTCGAGTCTTCGCCGGTGACTCCGCCCTTGAGGACGCACGTGCCCCCGGCCCGCACCGTGGCGCCGTGCAACTTTCCGTTTACTGCGACGTCGCCCTCTGCCCGGACAGACAGCCCCTCCGTCACGGACCCCTTGACCAGAACCGAGCCGGCGAAGTCCACGTTTCCGATGGACATGTCCACGTCGCCCTCGATCACCATCAGGGGGGCGACATCTATGATTCCGTCCCTGTAAAATGGCTGCCCGACAGTCCTGGCGGATACGACCTCGCAGACTCCGTCGTCGGACTCGGCGACCGTCACTCCCTCGCCGTAGGCGACGCGGAAGAAGTCGTACGAGGCTGCGTGAATGGGCTCGCCGTAGACGTCGACCCCGTCCTCTCCCTCCTCCGGAGGGTAGACCCTGGCAATCACGTCCCCCTCGTGTACGGAGGGCGTGATCCAGATGGCCCTCCAGTCGATAGGCTCATCGTCGTCGGCAGGACGACGCGCCCTCTCCATCGGGACGAGAAACTCCACCCGCCCCTGGACGGGCGGGCGGGGAGGAACACCCCGCGCCACGATCGAGTCGGCGCCGTACACGGGGGTCCCGGCCTCGCACAGAGTGGCCAGGCGCTTGACCCTGTCCCGACTATAGTTCTTTATCCCCTTGCTGTCCAGCTCCTCTATTATCCGCAGGGGATCCGGGGGCGCGCCGCCCCCGGCCGCCGGGTAGAGCTCCAGGCAGGCGGTGAGGAGGTCGCCCGAGACGCGTATCTCCCACGAGGCGTTCCTGTCCTCCAGAGGCTTCGGCTCCATATTCTCCAGCCTGGACAGGAACTTCTCGGTCTCCTTGATCAGTCTTTCAATATTGGCCGCTTTCATTTCTCCGCCTCCCCCGGCTCCTGGCCAAGCGCCAAAAGGCGCGGCTCGGAGCAATTGATTTTTTATGAACGGTCCTCGAGACCTGAAGAACCCTTCATCGGACTATGATAACTATATTATCGTAAAAGTCAATATTGCGCACCGTTCAACTCTCCCGGGGCGGGGTGCGGGGATTCATCTTTGAAACCCTCGACCAGGCGATCCTTCCGCGGGCGATTCATTCTCTTTATCTCTAGCTCCCTGCGAAGGGCCTCGCTCATCGAGGCGACCTTCTCCCTGTACACCAGGACGACCGGAAGGCGAGACGCCGTGTACTTGGCGCCCTTTCCGTCGTTGTGCGCCTTCAGTCGCTCCTCCGTGTCGAAGGTCCAGCCTGTGTAGTAGGTTCCGTCCGAGCAGAGGAGGATGTAGACCCAGGCCCCCCTCTCTACCCGGCCAGGTGCGCCCTGAGTATGTTCGCGCCTACCAGGCACAGAACAAGCCCTCCGGCGAACTCGGCCTTCCCGCCCAGGAGCCCGCCCGTCCGGAATCCGGCCATCACACCCGCGAAACACAGGCAGGCGGTGATGATCCCGGCCGAGGAGGAGAGAAGCAGCACGGACGCGCCCATGGCGGAGAAGCCTATTCCCACGGCGAGCGCGTCTATCGATGTCGCCAGGGCGATGGTCAGAAGGGCGAGGCCCGTGGAGGAGTCGTTCGACGGGCAGGACTCGTCCCGCTTGGAGAGGGAGGCGCGCATCATGTTGCCTCCGACCAGGAGCAGCAGGAGGAAGGCCAGCCAGTGGTCGTAGCCGGATATGTAATCCAGGAAACGGCAGCCGACGGCGCAGCCGGCAAGGGGCATCGCGAACTGGAAGGCGCCGCAGGCGGCTCCTACTCGAAGGGCGGAGGTCGAGGCGCCTCCGTCAAGGCATGCACCTATGCCCAAGGATGCGGCGAACGCGTCCATGGAGAGGGAGAGGGATATCAGCAGTGTCTCGGCCGGCGACAAGGCGACTGCGACCTTTCCGGGAGGCCCGGCGTCGTCACGGCAAGAACACCTGGACCTTGCCGGTCTCGTCCCACTTGATCAGGGCCGCGAGCGGCTCGCAGATCCTCACGCTGCTTCTGACGTGGAACAGCGGCTCGCCGGGCTTTTCCAGCTTGAACAGGGTGAAGCGGACCCTGTCCATCTTTCGGAAGTCCTCCCTTCGCTCGACCAGTTCCAGCGGCAGGAACTCCACGTCGGCCGTCCGGAAGACGGGCATCCAGGTCCCGGCGTCCTCTTCGTTCAGCATCCGGGCAAGCTCGAGCACGCGCTCGTCCGGCGACGGGGCGGAGGGTTCACTCGCCGTGGCCGGCATCGAAACCTCGGACTCGCCCACCTGTTCGACCTCCGGCGCCCGGGTCGGGAGGGCCTCGTCCGGCTCCTGGACGGGAGCGGCCTCGACGGCCTGGTCTGCGCCGAACTCCTCGTCGTCATAGAGCCTCCCGGTGGCAAGATAGTTCTTCAGGCTCGGCCTCTTTCTTTTAGCCATCCCTCTTCCACCTCTCAAGCAGTTCGTCCGCCACCTTCGCGTAGTCCTTCGCACCGTTGCTCCCATCGTCGTAGCTGAAGATGGAGAGGCCCATTCCGGCGGCCTCGACGAGGCTCACGTTCTGCCTTACATGGTTCTCAAGCACCACGTCGCCGAAGTGCCTGCGGACCTCCTCCTCTACCTCCCTGGCCATGATGATCTGCGGGTTGTGGCGGGTCAGAAGTATATTGCCTATACGC
>JAAYLU010000114.1 GCA_012521675.1 Synergistaceae bacterium
CATGAAGCCGCGGGCGTCATTTTCCGTCCGACATCTCCTCCTGAAACAGGCGCGCAGCCTCCGCGAAGCCCTCGAACGCAGCGCCCAACTCCACCGCGATCTCCCCGACCCTCGGTGCATCTCCCGCGGCGGCCGCCGAATTCCCCTCCTCCGCAAGCCGGGCCATCTGCAGCGCCTCAACGTTCACCGAAGCTCCTCTCAGGGTGTGGAAGATCACCCGCGCCTCCTCCATGTCCCCCGATTCCAGCGTGTTTTTCAACTTGACAAGAGTCAGGGGGAAGTCCTCGACGAACTTGTCCAGGACTCTGACGCAGAGAAGAGTGTCTCCACCCATCCTCGCCATCAGCGACTCGCGCCTGAAGGGCGTATCGCCGGAGTCATCCCATTCGACCGGAAGCTCGGCCTCCTCGAACGGCTGCTCGGGGAAGCTGGAGATGTTCCGGGCCAGAATCCGAAGCAGGTCCACCGTCTGAAGCGGCTTCGCTATATAGTCCGACATCCCGGCCTCTATGAATCGCTCCTTGTCTCCGGGGAGGACGTTCGCCGTCATCGCGACGACCACCGCATCATGGTCCATCACGGACGACTTCGGGTCCCTGATGATCGAGACCGCCTCCAGCCCGTCCATCCGGGGCATCTGAATATCCATGAAGACGATATCGTACCGTTTGGACGAGAGTTTTTCAATCGCCTCCACGCCGTCGACCGCCGTATCGACTCCCTCTATCCCCTGCAGGTTCAGCAGAGACACAGCTACCATGCGGTTGGTGGCGTTGTCCTCCACCACCAGCGCCAGGACTCCGCGCAGACGCCGCCTGACCCCCTCGGCCTGCAGCGACACGACCCCTTCCCGCTGCTCCGGCCACGCGGCCGGTTTCAGCGGCAGGAAGAAGCGGAAGATGGTCCCTCGCCCCTCCTCGCTCTCGAAGGCTATCTTCCCGCCCATGTCCTCCGTGATTCTCTTTGAAATCGCCAGCCCGAGGCCCGTCCCGCCGAACTTGCGGGTCAACGAGACATCGCCCTGAACGAACGGCTCGAACAGCTTCTCCCTGTCCTTCTGCGAAATGCCGATCCCGGTGTCTCGGACGCTCACCTCGAGGCGGAACATCCCGTCCTCCGCCGGGTGCCCGCCGGCGGTCACCTCGACCGAGCCCTTGGACGTGAACTTCACAGCATTTCCTATCAGGTTGCTCAAAAGCTGGCGAATCCGGAGCGAATCCCCCGCGAAGAACTCTGGCACCGACCGATCCAGATTCATCGAAAAGCTCAGCCCCTCGGCGGCGGCTCGGGGTGCAAAACTCTCCCTCACGCTGCTCCACAACTCGTGGAAGTCGAAAGGCGCCTCCTCGTAGCGGAGCTTTCCCGCGTCCATCTTCGAGAAGTCCAGCAGGTCGTTGATCATGGCCAACAGCGCCTTCGACTCGTCTTTAAGCACGTGCAGAAGCTCCCTCTGGCGAGGGGCCAGCGACGTGCTCTCTAGGATCGCCACCAGCCCCATCACCCCGTTCAGCGGAGTGCGAACCTCGTGGCTGACATTGGCCAGGAAGAGCTCCTTCGCCTTTATCGCGGCCGCAAGGTTCCTTTCGGACACCTCCAGGCTCTCGATCTTCGCCTGAAGCTCTCTGTTCAGGTCTCGCACCGTCCTGTTGAACTCCGCGTTCTGCAGAACGGCGGCGGCCGAGCTGAGAAGCACGGTGAAGAAGGCGTAGGACACGTCGAGAATCCCAGCCTCGTCCTCCCCAAGCAGAGCCATGAACATCCCCGCCGCTCCGCTCGGGGTCATGATCGAGTGCAGCAAAAGCCTGCGCTCCGTCCCGTCCTCCGCTCGCCCCGCCGCCGTGATCACCACGGGCTTGTTCCTGTCCACCGCCCATGCGAATGTCCCGTCGTCTATCAGGGGGGCCATCTCCTCCTCGAAAAAGGGAAGGGCCTCCGGCGGGTCGCAGTAGGCGGGATAAAAGTCCAGCCCGTCCGCGGAGAACAGGAAGAAGACAAGAGAATCCAGCCTGATGAAGGACCTCAGCCTCTGCGCCGTCTGCGAAAGCAGCTCCCGCTTCGAGAAAGAGTCGTCCACTATTACGGACGGAGACAGCGAATCGACCGCGGCCTCCAGCACCCGTTTCGCCGACTCCCTCTCCATAGTCAGCAGCCGCACCCTCTCCCGCAGTCCTTCCAGGCTCTCGTTCATCCCGTCCATCGTCACGTCACCAGGAATATGTTCATGATCTCGCGGATCTGCCGCTCGCCCTGCGCCAGCACCGCCTCGAAGTCCCCCTTGTCCAGCTCCAGCGCCTCCAGCATCCCCCTGTCCATCCGCGAGAAGTAGACCGAGCCGCTGGAGCCGAAGCGAAGCGCGTTCGCCAGGTAGTCCGCTATGTGCACGTACGCGGCCTCCTCCGGTGCCTCCTCGGACTCCGGGGAGTGATGGTGCTCGCACAGCTGCCCTATCCCGCCCGGTATCCGCCACTCCTCCATCAGCACCCTGCCCACCGCGGTGTGGTCGAAGCCGAACACCCGCCTCTCCGTCCGCCACAGAGGCGTCCTCTCGAACACCGACAGCTCAAGCGCGTAGGTCATCTCCCTCGGGGTCTTCGTGTAGAGGATGATTCTGCCCAGGTCGTGCAGCAGCCCGGCCAGGAAGAACCTCTCCTCCGACCGCCTCTTCTTCGTGTAGGCCAGCAGGCGGGAGAAGACCCCGCACGCGATCGAGTGCCGCCAGAAGGATTTCATGTCCACAAACTCCGGCGGCACGTTCTTGAAGACCTTCATCGTCGAGACGGCCAGCGCCAGCGACGACAGCTCGTTCGAGCCGATTATCGCTATCGCCCTCGGGATGGACTGGATCGGATTCGGGAACCCGTAAAAGGAGCTGTTCACCAGCCGCAGAATTCGCGCCGCAAGGTTGGGGTCGTTCCCCACCACCTTCGCTATCGACGTGGCGGAGCTTATCGGCGAGCTGATGACCTCCTGTATCTTGAAGTAGATGTCCGGGAAGGAGAAGAGCCTTATCTCGTTCTTCGCCAGCGCGTAGGAGGAGAAAGAGCGCGAGAAGTGCCCCTCCGGCGGGTGAGGAAGGGAGCCGACCTTCGGAATTGGCGCGGGCGGCGTGCCGGACGAGAATCCCTCCGCGAACCTGCGGATGCTGAAGGCCCTCACAGCCGCCGAACAGGCGTCGTCAGGGTCATCGGGGGGAAAGAAGGAATCCACGTAGCTTTTGGCCATGCGCAGGGCCTCCTCCTCCAAAGCCACGCGCCCGGCTATCTCCGCGTCCTCCTCCCCCTCCACGTCCGCGCCGGTGATCCCCCAGATCTTGAACATCTTTATGTAGTTGTCCTTTAGAGTCGCACCCTTGCCGAGGATGAAGCGCCCGTTCGGTGCGTGTAGGTCCTCCTCAAGCACCATCCCCTCGCGAAGGTTGTTAACGCTCACTCGTCCCATGACCGTCGCCGTCAGGCCGGC
>JAAYLU010000115.1 GCA_012521675.1 Synergistaceae bacterium
CGCTTTCTCTTCGTCGACCAGCATGCGTCCGGCGATAAGGAGCGGATCAGATCCTTTCTCTGGGGGCTCAGGGGTTATGTGGAGGTTCACTCATATACGCCGGGGGGGCATTATCCGAAGAGTATGAAGGATTTGGCCCCCCTAGTAGACAGGGCCTTGGAGTTGATCAACTCCAAGGAGACGGGATTGAAGGGTGGTGAGTACAAAAGTTCTCCAGCATAGGTTGTTGAGATATTTTTATCATTCTTACCTTCGGAGGTGAACAAAGTGCTTTCCACTCTTGCGACAATGTTTTTCGTAGCCATCGTTCTCTTCGTCATCTGCTACAAGGTGTACGGAACGTACATGGCGAAATTATACGGGCTTGACGATTCGGTGCAGACGCCGGCCGAATGCATGTTCGACGGCATCGACTACTGCCCGGCTCATCCGGCCGTCCTCCTGGGACATCACTTTGCTTCGATCGCGGGGGCGGGCCCCATAGTAGGCCCGATCACCGCGGCGGCGATGTTCGGATGGCTTCCCTCGTATCTATGGTGTCTGTTCGGCTCTGCGTTCCTCGGCGGTCCGCACGACATGGGAGCTCTTGTGGCCTCCATGAGGCACGAGGGCAAGTCCGTGGGAGAGGTCGTCGACAGGTGGATCGGACGCAAGGGCAAGATCCTGTTCCTCTGCTTCACCATCCTTGCGCTCGTCCTTGTGGTGGCGGTCTTCCTTCAGCTCTCCGCCGGCTCGTTCGCCGAGGACCCGGCTGTTGCCTTCTCTGCCACCCTGTACATTTTCATGGCCCTTCTTTTCGGAGTCCTTATCTACAAGTACAAGGTGCCGCTGTGGCTCATGACGGTGGTTATGGTTCCGATCGTCATCTACGCCTGCTGGTACGGCAACCAGGCCGAATGGGTGGCCTCGGCCTTCACCCTTCCCATGGAGACCTGGCGCTGGATCCTGGTCGGCTACATCTTCCTGGCCTCGATCCTTCCCGTCTGGCTTCTGCTGCAGCCGCGCGACTACCTTGCGTCCTACTTCCTCTACTTCGCCGTGATCATCGGCTCTATAGGCATGATCATGGGCAAGGGCGAGGGCTTCGAGGTCGTGCTCCCGGCGTTCAAGGGATTCGCCGCGGGCAATCAGTACCTGTGGCCGATGCTCTTCGTCGTGGTCGCCTGCGGCGCCATCTCCGGGTTCCACTCATTGGTGGGCAGCGGCACGACGTCCAAGCAGCTGCACAAGGAAACAGACGCGGTCCTCGTGGGCTACGGCTCGATGCTTCTGGAGGGTCTCGTCGGTGTCATAGCGGTAGGCACGATAATGATCAGCGGTGCCATCGCAGAGGGCGGCCCGACCATGACCTACGCCCAGGGCTTTGGAAAGTTCGCGTCGATAGTCGGAATAGACCCCAAGGTGGGTGTCTCCCTCGGGCTCCTGGCGATGAACTCCTTCCTGCTCACCTCGCTTGACACTGCCACCCGTCTGACCAGGTACCAGATTCAGGAGCTGTGCAACATGAAGGTGGACAAGTACACGGCGACTGTTCTGGCCATAGCGGGCGCAATGGCCCTTCTGCTGACCAAGGCGCACGGGCCCACGGGGGCCGTTATCCCCGCATGGGCTGCCATCTGGCCGATTTTCGGAGCGTCCAACCAGCTTGTGGCTGCTCTCGCGCTGCTGACCATCGGAGTGTGGGTCTCGAAGGCGTTGAAGAAGGACAACCGCTTCATGATGATTCCGATGTGGTTCATGCTGGTGACCACCATAGCGGCGCTCGGATTCCTGATCAGGGACAATATGGTCTTCGAGAAGCCGAACTACATCCTGGTGGTGCCCTCGGTGATTTTGATGGTTCTGGCGATCTTGATGGTGCTCGAATCCATGAAGGCGCTCAAGGAGGAGCCGACGCTTTAACCGCCGGTAATTGTTATTTGGCGGCAAAAAACAGAGGGGAGCGGCGGTTCGTCCGTCTCTCCCCTCTTCTTATTTCTTATGGCGTGCCCGGTGTTTAGGCTAGGAGCTCTTTCCGACGCTGAACGACTTCGCGCTCCATGATTTTCCGCGCTTTCGGTTCTCCGCCTCGACGACCTCCACGAACCGGCACCCGCAGCGCTCGCAGCGCATTATCGGGGCCCTGTCGTCAAGCTCGAACTCGCTCTTGCAAGAGAGACATCTATACTTTCCCATAGAATCACCCCCGTACAATAATCTGGAGATCAATCCAAGCAAGCCTGAGGCTTCCTAGCGTATGATGCAATTATACCATGATCCCCGATTTGGGCGAAGTGCAGTATAATTCTCCGAAGATGCTGCGTCTTTTCTATATGAAGGCCGGAGAGCAGGGTGCATATCCGGAGTTAGCGGCCCGGTCCGGGTGGCCTGGCCGCTGTCGAGAGAGGGGGAGAGATATTGGCCTATCCATTTCCAAGGGAGTCCGAGGTCTCCTGTGTGCTGAGCGGGGCAGCCGGGCTCGGCATCCAGACCGTGGAGGACATGCTGGCCAGGGTCGTGGTGGATTCCGGCCTGTGTGTCTTCGGCTCGCGGGAGTACATGTCTCGGGTCAGGGGAGGCAACAACTCGACCGAACTTAGAATCGCCCGCTCCAGGGTGGACGCTCTGGTCGACAGGATGGACATCCTGGTAGCCATGAGCCGGAACGTTCGAGTCAACATTCTGGAGAGGATCGCCCCGAGCACCGTGATCATCGGCGACAGGGCGGAATTGGGCACGGAGCTTGACGACGCGGGAGGCGTGTTTGTCCAGGCGCCCCTTGCGGAGCTGGCGGCGGAGGCGGGCGGCAGGATCTACTCCAACTCCGTGGCGGCGGGGATACTTCTGGGCATACTCGGTCTTGATCCGGCCAGGGCAGGGGAGTTTTTCGTCAAGCGCTTCGCCGGAAAGAAGCCCGACGTAGCGGAGAGGAATACACGCGCATGCAACGCGGGCTACGAGATCGGGCGGGAGCTTGTAGACGGCAAGGGGCTGTTCGGCAAGGCGAGCCCTGACGAAAGCGTCGGGAGAGCCCTGGTGAACGGCAGCGACGCCGTCTCGCTCGGCGCGATGGCAGCGGGCTGCAACTTCGTGACGGCATATCCCATGTCCCCGGCGACGGGGGTTTTGTCGTTCTTCTCGCAGAACGCGGAGAGGGCGGGGGCTGTGGTCGAGCAGACCGAGGACGAGCTGTCCGCCATAAACATGGCGGTGGGTGCCGCCTACGCCGGGGCAAAGCCGATGGTGACCACCTCGGGGGGCGGCTTCGCCCTCATGTCCGAGGGGATCAGCCTGGCGGGAGTGGTCGAGGCGCCGGTGGTGGTTCACCTGTCTCAGAGGCCCGGCCCAGCCACGGGGATGGCCACGCGCACCGAGCAGGCCGACCTCGAGCTTGCCCTTTACTCCGGTCACGGCGAGTTTCCAAGGGCCATATACGCGCCGGGCAGTATCGAGAGCGCCTTCCTGCTGACTCAGGAGGCCTTCCGGGTTGCGCACAAATACCAGACGCCCGCTATCGTTATGACCGACCAGTATTTCGTCAACTCCTTCTACAACCTGAACCCGAACGACCTGGCGATGCTGGACGAGCTTCCGCCCGTGCGCGAGACAGGGGCCGACTACAGGAGGTACGAGGACGACCCGTCCGGATGCTCGCCGTTCGGAGTGCCCGGATTCGGGGAGGGCATAGTTGGCGCTGACAGTCACGAGCACGACGAGGTCGGGCATGTCTACGAGGACTTCAAGCTGCGCAAGAGAATGCAGGACAAGAGGATGAGAAAGCTGCGCGGGATGAGCGACGAGGCGGTCGCGCCGAGGCTGTACGGCCCGGAGGACTACGATGCCCTGGTGGTCTGCTGGGGCTCTGTCATCCCGATATTCCGAGAGGCTCTCTCCCTGCTTGGGCTGGAGAGGACGGCCCTGCTGGCGTTCGAGCAGGTTTGGCCGCTTCACTCTTCGACGGGCGGGCTGCTCGAAAGGGCGAAAAGGGTGATCACGGCCGAGGGGAACAGCACCGGCCAGTTCGCGAGACTGCTGCGTTCTCACACGGGAGTGAAGGCATCTGGCTCTATTCTGAAGTACAGCGGGCTACAGTTCTCCGTCGAGGAGGCCGCGCAGAGGCTGTCCGAGGGGATCGCGGGAAAGGGAGGCGATTCATGATGCAGGCAACACAGTTCGACCTTCCGGGAGTGGACATATCATGGTGCCCGGGCTGCGGGGATTTCAAGATTCTGGACTCGATCAAGCTGGCGCTGACGGAGCTTGCCCTGACGCCGCTCGACGTTGTGGTGGTCTCGGGCATCGGGCAGGCGGCGAAGACGCCCCACTACATGAGATCTCACTTCTTCAACGGCCTGCACGGCAGGGCTCTGTCCAACGCAACCGCGATAAAGGCGGCCAATCCATCTCTCGAGGTGATAGCCGTCGGGGGTGACGGCGACATGTACGGGGAGGGGGGCAACCACTTCCTGCACACTGTCCGCAGGAACCCCGGCATCACCAACCTCGTCTTCAACAACATGGTCTACGGGCTTACCAAGGGACAGGCCTCGCCCACGAGCCAGGTGGGCTTTCGCACCCCGGTCCAGGTGGACGGAGTTCACTCTCAGCCCTTCAACCCTCTGGCAACAGCCCTCGTGCTGGGGGCGGGTTTCGTGGCCAGGGCGAACGCGGGGGACGTCGAGGAGACGAAGGACATCATCAAGCAGGCGATTAACTACAGGGGGTACGCCCTGGTGGACATCTTCCAACCCTGCGTGTCGTTCAACAAGGTGAACACCTATGCGTGGTTCAAGGAGAACACCTACTGGCTGGAGGGGCACGACGAAAAGGACTTCGAAAGGGCGCTGGCCCTTTCCGTGTCGGACGCCCCCTATCCCCTGGGCGTGTTGTACAGGGGCACGGAGAGGACCACCTTCGAGGGTTCGCTTGCGGCCTACAGGTTGGACGATACTCCCCTGTTCAGAAGAGGGGCACGGAGAGAGGCTTTGAAGGAAATCATCGGCTATATGTCCGTTTAGGGGATCGGGTCAGGCTACCTTCCCCATTCCACCGTCAGGATGCGCCTCCAGGGAAAGGCCTCCATGGCCTCCCTGGAGGGCATGCCTCCATTCGACATCCTCTCGAAATCCCTGCACAGCTCTCCGTACGCCGCGCGCATACCCTCATCCGACTGGGCCTCCCGGAAGAGGTGTGCCAGGGGCAGCAGGGCCCCGTAGACGGCGGGGGCGGCCACAAGGTTAGGGCCGCTGCAGGTGATGGTCATCGCGTACACGAAGGAGAGGGTCTCCGGGCCGTCCTGCTCTTCCAGCCCGCAGTATGCCGGCAGGCGAGGGGATATGTACAGGAACACCCCGTCCTTGGCGTCCGAAGGAGTGCAGAGCCTGTCCCAGTAGGTCGGGCCCGAGGGCGCGATGGCGAACCAGGCGGTGCAGCCGTCCGAGATCGCGGTGATCCACAGGGACAGCCTCTCCTCGCTTTTCGGCTTTTCAAAATCTATGCGCCAGAGCAGGGCGTCATCTCCCTCCTCCGTTTTGACCGGGCGAGCGGTGGAGGAGAGCAGTCGCAGGTTCTCGATCCCGTCGAGGCGGTGCAGCCCTGCCGGGGTGCGGGCGAACGCGCTCCTGATAACCCCGTACCGCTGATCCAGGGTCAGGGAGACCGGGTACTGAGGGGCGGAGAGTACCTTCAATCGGGCGTGACCGAGGTCGCAGGAGGAGAGGATCAGCGACAGGGCCAGGACTATTGCCGACGCGGTCTTCATCGCTCTTGTCGCGGCTATTCCCATTCCGTCGAGAACCCCGAGAGATGCCCGGTCCGGTTAAGAGAGTAGAGGGTGTAACCCCGGACCTCGCTGTGGTTGAGCACCGAGTAGGCCGCCGTGTCCATGTGCAGCCGCCAGAAGTACGGGGGGCGGATTCCGAGGCAACCAGCCAGCAGCGGCATGATCACCGTCCTGTGGCTGACAGCGACGACCGTCTTCCCTCGATGCTTGCTCATTATCCTGTCGAGCGCCTCCAGGGAGCGCTTTTGAACCGCGTCCATCGACTCGGCCCCCTCCAGCCGCAGGAGCTCCGGGCTCTCCAGCCATAGCCTCCACTCCTCCGGGTGATCCTTTGCTATGTCCTTCTTCAGGCGACCCTCCCAACCGCCCAGTCCTATATTGATGAAGCCCTCCTCGACCTTTACCCCGACCCCGCACTCCCTGGCGATGGCCTCGGCTGTCTGGACTGCTCGCGTGAGCGGGCTTGTTAAGACCACATCGGGACGCAGTCCGGCCACTTCCGACGCCACCTCCCCGGCCTGTCGAAGGCCGGTCTCGTTCAGCGGAAAGTCGGTCCTGCCCCGGAACAGCCCTTCGCTGTTTCCCCGGCATTCGCCGTGCCTCACCAAAAGGACCGTAGTGCGTCCGGACGCCCTGTCAGTCATGCTTTTCTCCTCCGGCTTCAGCCGATGCCGTCCCTGTTCACGAGGCACCCGCGAAAAAATGTAAAAAAACAGTTTGACCAGCCTTGACAATCATATCACGGATTGCTAATCTACCTCTCGGGACAGTGGCATTGGCACTCACATCGATAGAGTGCTAACGCCAGGAGGAGGTAACGCAATGTTGACGGAAAGGCAGTTGGAGGTCGTTTTTTCCGTTGTCTACGAATACATCCAGACGGGCGAGCCGGCGGGCTCGAGGACGATTTCCAAGAAATACCTCCGCGGGTGCAGCCCGGCGACGATCAGGAACGAGATGGCCGACCTGGAGGAGATGGGCTACTTCTACCAGCCTCATACATCCGCGGGAAGGCTCCCCACCTCGAAGGCATACAGGCTGTATGTCGATGCAATCATGCAGCGCAGGAGGACGGCCCCGGCGGAGACGGAGGAGTGGAGGCGCTCCATCCGCGAGAGCAGGCAGGGGATAGAGTCCATCCTGACCTACATATCCAGGCTGCTCGGACAGGCGACCAACTGCGTCGGAGTGGCGGCCATCTCCGCCCTGGAGGAGGTGCAGATCCAGCGAGTGACCTTCCTACGGCTCGGCGGGAATACTGTTCTGCTGCTGCTGGTCCTCGAGGGGGGACTGGTGCACCACAGCAATATAGTCCTGCCATGCGAGCTGTCTCAGGACGCGCTGGACGAGCTGGGAAGGCGCATAACGGCAATAGCCGAGGGGCATCCGTGGAGCGAGATCCGGGGAGTGCTGTTCAGGTACGTTTTCGACGGCCTGGAGCGGCTTTGGGACTCCTGCCGGGAGGCCATCGTGCAGATGGATTCTCTGCTGAACAAGAGGAGCTCCCGCCTGTTCGTCGGAGGAGCTCAGCACATTCTGAACCTGCCGGACTTTCAGGATATCGGCAAGTTTCAGACGGTCCTGTCGCTGCTGGAGCAGGAGCAGGCCCTGGCGGACATGGTTGAAAGATACAGCGTCAAGAAGGGAGTCTCGGTCACCATCGGCGACGAGAACGCTGACGAGGACATGAGGCAGTTCTCCCTCGTGCTTGCGCCCTCCTCTGGGACCGGCGCAAGGGCCATATTGGGATTGATCGGGCCGCTGAGGATGGACTACGAGAAGTCGATATCCATCCTGGAGGCCCTGGCGGAGGATCTGGACGACATGTTGGTCCAGTGACGCTCGCACATGATGATTTAGAAAGGAGCGAAGTGAATGAGGAAGATCGACGACGGCCTTCCCCCCGAGCGGGAGGATGAGGCGCCGTCTCCCTTCATAGGACGGGTGGGCGGCGTGGGAGACCTGTCGCCCGAAGAGGCCGCCTGCGAGGATGCCGACGCGGCATCCGCGGTCGAGGCTCTTGAGCGAGAGAAACAGGAGCTGGAGGACGCGCTTGCGAGGGCCAGGGCGGATTTCTTCAACTACAGAAAGAGAGTGGAGAGGGACAGGCTGAAGGAGCGAGCCATGATCGCGGAGGACAACGTATTCAGCTTCCTCCCGGTCCTCGACAATTTGGATCGAGCTCTGGCGGTGAATCCGAAGTCCGAGGGAAGAAGCATCCTCAAGGGTGTGGAGATGGTGCGCAAGCAGTTTCTCAATGTGCTTGAGTCCCTCGGGGTGACACAGATCCCGACCGACGGGGTCCCCTTTTCCCCCGAGTGCCACGAGGCCGTCACGGCCGTCCCTACGGACGACCCGAAGATGAACGGCATCGTCGTGGAGGAGGTCATGACCGGCTTCAGAAGCAAGGATCGCGTGCTGCGCGCCGCGAAGGTGAGGGTGGCATCGTTCGCGCAGGACGACGAGGACGAGCCGGAATAACTATAAACACTCGCGGCGTTTCAGCCGCTGAACATTCACGGGCTTTCGCTCGATCCAACTACGAGGTGAGACAGTATGTCAAAAGTTGTGGGTATTGATCTGGGAACGACAAACAGCTGCATAGCCGTCCAGGAGGGGGACGTCACGACGATAATCCCCAGCTCCGAGGGCTCAAGGACGATGCCGTCCGTCGTGGCTTTCACCAAGGAGGGTGAACGTCTCGTCGGGCAGCTTGCGAAGAGGCAGGCCATCGTCAACGGCGACCGGACGGTGATGTCGATAAAGCGCGAGATGGGCACGGATCACAGGGTGACGATAGACGGCAAGAAGTACACGCCGCAGGAGATCTCGTCGATGATCCTGCAGAAGATGAAGAGAGATGCGGAGGACTACCTCGGCGAGCCGGTGACCAAGGCGGTCATCACGACTCCCGCCTACTTCACCGACGCCCAGCGCCAGGCGACGAAGGACGCCGGGGCCATAGCCGGGCTGGAGGTGCTTCGCATAATCAACGAGCCGACCGCCGCCTGCCTCGCCTACGGCGAGAATAAGCAGGGAGAGCACAAGATCCTCGTCTTCGACTTGGGGGGAGGCACATTCGACGTGTCCATCCTCGACGTGGGCGAGGGGGTCTTCGAGGTCCTGGCCACCGCGGGCGACAACCGTCTTGGCGGCGACGACTGGGACATGAGGATAGTCGACTGGATAGTGGACCAGTTCAAGAAGTCCGACGGTATAGATCTCAAGAACGACAGGATGGCGCTGCAGAGGCTTCGCGAGGCGGCGGAGAAGGCGAAGGTGGAGCTCTCCTCAATGCCCGAGACCACCATCTCCCTGCCGTTTATAACGGCCGACTCGACCGGGCCCAAGCACCTAGAGATCGGCCTGTCGCGCGCCAAGTTCGAGGAGATGACGACCGACCTGCTGGAGAGGACGGCCAAGCCGGCCCGCCAGGCGCTCCAGGACTCCGGCCTCTCCGCGGCCGAGATCGACAAGATCCTGCTCGTCGGCGGCTCCACCAGGATGCCGATGGTGCAGAAGAAGATAAAGGAGCTGCTCGGCAAGGAGCCGACCAAGGGGATCAACCCGGACGAGTGCGTGGCGGCCGGAGCGGCGATCCAGGGGGCGATCCTGGCGGGCGACCACAAGGACATAGTTCTGGTCGACGTCACGCCTCTCTCGCTGGGGCTCGAGACCCTGGGCGGGGTCTTCACCAAGATCATCGAGCGAAACACCGCCATACCGGTCTCCAAGAGCCAGGTTTTCACCACCGCCGCCAACAGCCAGACCCAGGTGGAGATAGTCGTTCTGCAGGGTGAGAGGGCGATGGCGGCGGACAACGTCAGGCTGGGCAAGTTTGTCCTCGACGGAATTCCCCCCGCACCGCGCGGCATTCCCCAGATAGAGGTCTCCTTCAACATAGACGTCAACGGCATCCTGAACGTCAACGCCAAGGACAAGGGCACGGGCAAGGCCCAGAACATCTCCATCCACTCGTCCAACCTCTCGAAGGAGGACATAGAGAGGATGAAGAACCAGGCCGATGAGTTCGAGGAGGAGGACAAAAAGAAGCGCGAGATGGCCGAGGCAAAGAACGAGGCCGACAGCGCGGCCTACGCGGCCGAGCGTCTCATCGCGGAGAACGGAGACAAGATGACGCCGGAGGAGAAGGGTAATATCAACTCCGGGCTCGACGAGCTCAGGCGTCTGCTTGCGGGCGAGGACATAGAGGCGATACGCTCCGCCAAGGATGCGTTGGAGAGGTCGATGCAGGAGTTCTCTACCAGGCTCTACTCCCAGGCCCAGCAGGAGGATTCGCAGGACGCCCGGGATCCGAGCGGCCCGCATGACGATTCGGACGGCGAGACAGTGGACGCGGAGTTCACCGACCAGGGGCAGGCGTAGGAGGTGACCTCGCATGAACGGCGGAGGCACGGAAGACCTCTATAAAGTGCTCGGAGTTCCTCGCGACGCCTCCGCAGCGGACATCAAGAAGGCCTACAGGCAGCTGGTGCGCAAGTACCACCCGGACGCGAACCCTGGCGACAAGGAGGCCGAGGAGCGCTTCAAGAGGATAAACCAGGCGTACGAAGTGCTGAGCGACTCGAACAAGCGCAGCCAATACGACCAGTTCGGAACGGTCGGCGACATGCCCGGCGGAGGCAGCCCGTTCGAGGGCTTCAGCGGCATGGGGGACATCTTCGGCGACATATTCGACAGTGTCTTCGGCGGACTTGGGGGGCGCAGGAGGCCCTCGCCGGACGCCCCGCGCAGGGGGGCCGACCTTGAGATGGGCGTGGAGGTAACACTGCTGGAGGCCGCCACCGGGGCGGTTAAGGAGTTCCTGGTGCCGCGCCTCGACTCCTGCGCCGCCTGCGCGGGGACCGGGGCAAAGGCCGGCACATCGCCTGAGACCTGCTCCAGGTGCGGGGGCCGCGGCCAGGTGGAGAGCCGTCAGCAGACCCCGTTCGGACGCTTCGTGTCGCTCAACACCTGCCCGTCGTGCAACGGAACGGGAAAGATCATCAGGGAGAAGTGCCCCGACTGCGCCGGCCTCGGCAGGGTCAGAAAGCAGCACAAGGTCGAGGTAAAAATACCGCCAGGGGTGGACACTGGTACAAGGCTCCGCATCGGCGGGGAGGGGGAGCCGGGGGTCAACGGAGGCCCGTTCGGCGACCTCTATCTGGCCGTCACCGTGCAGGACCACCCGGACTTCAAGAGAGAAGGGGGCGACCTCCACACGAGGGTGGCCGTCACCTTCCCGCAGGCCGCCCTTGGCTGCACAGTCAAGATCCCTACCCTGTACGGGGAGGAGGAACAGCTGGACATCCCAGCGGGTACTCAGCCGGGCAAGGTCTTCACCGTACGTGGAGAGGGAGTCCCGCGACTTCGCGGCCCCAGGGGAAAGGGCGACCTCTTCGCTCATGTGATGGTCGATGTGCCCACCAAGCTTTCGGACAAAGAGCGCGCTCTTCTGGAGGAGCTCGCTCGCGAGATGAAGGTGGAGGTCGAGGACACGGGGGGCTTCGGCAAGTTCTTCAGAAACCTGTTCGACGGGTAGAAATGCGGTTTTAGCCTTGAAAGAACCCTGTTTCTTCTGTTAAACTCTCATAAGCTGGAGAAGGGAGGCCTCGCCGGCCTCCCAATTTTTTTCTTCCGGAGGTATGGGACATGAACACGGCTTTGGATGGTTTCTGGTGGTATGTCACTCTGGAAGGGCGTCCGGGGAGCGAGGAGGTACTTGCCTCCCTGGCCGAGATGTCCGGCAGCATCGGCTCGGAGGAGATGTCGAGGGACGCCTCCCAGCTTTTGAGGGCCTATTTCAGATCCTCGCAGGACCTGGGCTTTTGGCTGGAGCGGCTGGGCGGCGCGCTGGAGCCCTGGCCCGAGGTCAGAATAGCGGACATGGGCAAGATAGAGAACAGGCAGTGGCACACCGAGTGGAAGGAGGCCTTCCCTCCCCTTGCAGTGGGGGAGGGGCTGGTGGTGCTGGCCCCCTGGCACAGGGGAAGCGAACCGAAGGAGAGATTGCCTCTCTACATCTATCCCGGCTCGGCCTTCGGAACCGGGTATCACGAGAGCACCCAGATAGTCCTCGCCCTGCTGGAGCGGTCTCACATCAGAGGCGCGGACGCGGCTGACATCGGCGCAGGCTCCGGGATTCTGTCCATAGCGGCGATCAAGCTGGGCGCGCGTCGCGTCCTGGCAAGGGATCATGACCCGGCGGTCATCTCCGAGATCAGGCACAACCTGGAGCTGAACGAGATTCCGACGGGTGCAGTCGCGCTGGAGGTGGGAAACCTGCTCGACGGGCTTGAGGGAAAAGTGGACCTCTTGATGGCCAATATCGTGATCGAGCCCCTGCTCGAAATGCTTCCGTCCGTCCGTGGGCTTTTGAAAAAGAGGGGGAGGGCCCTGTTTTCGGGACTCCTGGTCAAGGAGCGAGATCGCTTCTTGAAGGCCCTTCAAGAGGCCGGTCTTGAGATGGTCGACGAGATTTCCCTGGGTGACTGGTGGGGGACGACGGTTGAGGCGAATTAGCGGTAGACTGGCGGGCAAACGGGTGAAGGTCGCGACCCTCGGATGCCGCACCAACCAGTACGAGGGCGAGGCGGTAGCCAACTCCCTGGTAAACGAGGGGGCGGTGCTGGCGGAAGGTCCCGGGTGCGACGTCGCGGTGCTGATGAGCTGCACCGTCACGTCGGTCGCGGACGCAAAGTGCCGCCGGATGGTCAGGCGCTTCAGGCGAGACAACCCGGCCGCACTCGTAGCCGTGTGCGGCTGCTGGGCGCAGCGCCTGGACGAGGCCGAGGCCAGGGAGCTGGGCATAGATATCCTGCTGGGGAACAGGAAGAAGCACATGCTGCCGGAGCTGCTGGCGGACTTTCCCTCGGGCGGGAAGGGCCTGTCGGTGATCCGGGGAGATGTCCTCGAGTGCGATGAGTGGGATCCACTCTTCCAGTGCAGGCCCCTGCTGCACACCCGGGCCTTTGTGAAGGTGCAGGATGGCTGCGACCAGTTCTGCTCCTACTGCTTGGTGCCGTACGTTCGCGGGCTTCCCGTCGACCGGGCGCCCGAGGACGTGGTGGAGGAGGTCCGCTCGATAGTCGCCTCCGGATGTGCGGAGGTCGTAGTCACCGGGGTTCACCTGGGACTCTACGGGAGGGGCGGGACGTCCCTGGCCGACCTGGTGAGACGCATCGCGTCGGTGGACGGGCTGAAGAGGCTGCGCTTCGGCTCGCTGGAGCCGCCCTGCATCGACGAAGAGCTGCTTGATGTCCTCGCAGGGACTCCGCAGTTCCAGCCGCACCTTCACATCCCGGTGCAGAGCGGCAGCGACAGGGTGCTGGATCTGATGAACCGGGGGTATTCAGCGGACGAGTACGCGAATATTGTCGGACGGGCGCGTTCTGCGCTCGGTGACGACATTCACATAAGCACGGACCTCCTGGTGGGCTTCCCCGGGGAGGAAGGGAACGACTTCGAGGATTCCCTCGGCCTTCTCTCCGCCTTGCGCATGGGCAAGGTGCACGTCTTCCCCTTCTCGCCGCGCGAGGGCACCAGGGCCTTCGACATGCCGGGGCAGCTGCCCCGCGCGGAGATCGCCGCTCGGACCAGACGGGCTCTCTCTCTCGGGGAGTCGCTCCTGGGGGAGTTCGCGGCGAGCCGGGCGGGAAGGGATGTGCGGGTCCTGGTGGAGAGGGCGGCCCCCTCGACCGACCAGGGGAGGCGGACCATCGAGGCGAGAGGGCTTTCGCCCTGTTTTCTCCGAGTGGAGGGGGAGTGCCCCGATTCCGCCCGAGTGACCCGGGGCGAGGAGTTCTTGTTCGCGATCACCGGCTATTCCGGCGGAGCTCTGAAAGGGCGGCTGATATCTTGACTTCACCTACTCTTGGAATAGACCTTGGGACCAGGTACGCTCTGTCCGCACTGCCCTTGCCGGGCAAGGGGATCGTTGTGATCCCAAGCCGCTGGGGCGGCTTCAGGATCCCGTCCGTGACATCGTGGACCCCTTCAGGCTGGCTCGCCGGCGAGGATGCGGTGCGAGCGGAGATGAGGAGCCCGTCCACGACATGGTGGGACGTTAAGCGCAAGCTTGGCACCCAGTGGAAGGCGAGAGCGGGGCGGGTGGTCTACAAGGCGGAGGAGGTTCTGGCGCCTCTTATGAACTTGGTCAGGGAGGATGCGGAGGCCTACCTCGGGGAGTTCATTTCCTCCTGCGTGCTGGCAGTGCCCGCCTCTTTCAGCTTCAACGAGAGAGCGGCGGCCGGCAGGGTCGCCCGCTCAGCGGGCTTTTCAGAGGTCCGGATCATCAACGAGCCGACCGCGGCGGCACTGGCCTTCGGGTTTGAGGGGAAGTTCCTGATACTCGACTATGGCGCCGGGACGGTGGATATCTCCGTGGTGGAGAGCGAGAACGGAGTGTGGCAGGTCCTTGAGAGCACCGGAACTCCCGCCTCGGGCGGCAGGGATTTCGATGTCGCCCTCGCGTCCCGCCTTAAAGAAAGATTGAACATCCCCGAGCTGGAGGAGAGTTCCCCCCTCTTCAGGACTCTCCTGAACGAGGCGGAGGAGCTGAAGGCGATGCTGACCTCGTGCGCCTCCTACGAGTGGAATCCCCCTCCGGGAATCGCGTCCCCGCCGCTTCTCGTCACGCGCGAGGAGCTGGAGGAGCTGATCTCTCCCTTCATCGAAGGGGTCTGCACCATGGTCCAACGTCTCTGGAGAAGGCACAGGCCGAAGGAGCTTCTCCTTATCGGAGGCGGAAGCAGGGTTCCAATGCTCAGGCGGATGCTCGAGGAGAAAGTGGCCAGGCCGGGTCATCTGAACCAGTGCCCGGACGAGACGGTCGTGACCGGCGCGGCCCTCTACGGGGTCATGCCGGAGAAGGGGCGTCTGCTTCTCGACGTCCTGTCCCAGGACCTGGGGATCCTGGCCGCGGACGGCGCCCCTGTGCCGCTGCTGGAGAGGGGGACCTACCTGCCCGCAAAGGCCGAGAGGCGTTTTCTTAGCGTAGGGGACGGAGCTTTCACCGTGAAGGTGTTCCAGGGTAAAGGCAGAAAGAAGAGGATAATCGCCTCTGTCAAGACTCAGGAGGCGAAAAAGGGCGAGGAGATGGCACTCTCTTTCTCCGTGGACTCCGACGGGCTGCTGAAAATTGATATAATACGCTCCGATGGCAGGATAACCTCCGTGGCGCCCTTGGAACTGGGGGAGGACTCCCGCTCCACCGAGATGGAGGCCACGGAAGAGCTCAAGGAGCTGGAGAGGCGCTTCGCCCTTCTGTCCGTATCCCTCTCGACCTCCCAGCAGGAGAGAGGCGCCGCGATATTCAGGATGGCGAAGACCTTGGGCGAGGGGGAGTACTACCTCGAGGCCTTCGAATCGCTGGAGAGGATGATCTCCGAGATGGAGGGGGTTGTTAGTTAGCATGGGCGTAACCTTGGAGCTGTTCGAGTGCTTCGATATACTGGGAGTGCAGCCCGGAGCCCATCTGAAGGAGATTCGCTCGGCCTTCAGGAGGCTCGCCCTCTCCTGCCATCCGGACGTCGCGGGTCCCGGGTCGGCTAAGGAGTTCGAGACGGTGGCTGCGGCCTACGCCAGGCTCAAGTCCGCCACGCCCACGCAGGTGACCGAGTCGCTTAAGAAGAAAAAGGCCAAAGCGAAGGGCGCCCGCAGGGGAGCGTCACCCTATTCCAGGGAGTCGTCGCGTGATCGCGGCAGGTCCAGGTCCTCTCGTCGGGAGAAAAAGGCAGGCGACCGTTCGCAACGGGTGTCCGATCTCATGCTGGAGAGGGCGCTGGTGGACGCCGAGCTATATTTTGCCAGGATCATGGAGAAGGCAGCTCGCAGCACCGACGCACCACAGTCGGCTTCACTAGCAGTGCGCCTCCTGAGCGCTCATCCCGCCGTGCGCATGCTGGCGATCGGGGCTCTTATCAAGAGCTCGATCGATGCGGCCGTTCTCTCGGCCCTGGTAGAGATGGTCAAGCGCTGGCCGCCCGACGATGACGTTATAGAGAGCCTGTTCATGCTGAACTTTTCGAAGGCTCAAAAGGAAGCGATGTTGTCTGCTCTGAGCGCGAAGATCCCGCTTCTTTCCGAGTGCTCGGCGCTTGCGCTGATGCGCTTTGCGTCCCGCTCCCCGGCAGGCGCCCTGGTGTACGAGAGGATGCTTTCCCATTCGTCTCACAGGGTGCTCGCCTCCGCTCTGCCGAAATGGCCGAGGAAGGAGCCTCCCGACGACCTGACGCTCATAAGGCTTCTGAAGAGGGATGAGGACGTGGTCCTGGTCCCGCTTCTCCGGCTCCTCAGGGCGAGGAGGATCCCCGCCTGGGCCGCGGCCCGGGTGAAGCTCCTGGCGGAAAAGCACGAGTCGCCCGCTGTGAGAGTTTGGGCGGGGTCTATTGTGCAGGCGCAGAATTTGGTATAGAATACTGACGCGTTGCGAGGTGAGGGTTTTGAGAGAGAAATGCATTTTCTGCGAGATGGCCTCGGGGGAAAGAGAGACGGAGTTTGTATACGAAGATGATTCCGTGTTCGTGATACGCGATATTGCTCCTCAAGCGCCAGTGCACCTGCTGGTGATTCCCAAGGAGCATATTGTATGTGCTTCCGAGGTTCAAAACCCCAAAGTGTGGTCGGAAGTCCTGGATTGCGCTGTGAAAACAGCCGATAACCTCGGTCTCGACAAAGAGGGTTACAGGCTTGTGGTGAACTGCGGCGCAAAGGCGGGACAGACGATTCCCCACCTTCATATTCACCTGTTGGCGGGAAGGTTTTTCCGCTGGCCACCAGGTTAGATGCAGGTGGCAAAGAAAGGGGGGAATGTTTGTGACGACTGTCGTTCGAAGAGAAAATGAATCCCTTGACGATGCGCTGAGGCGATTCAAGAGGGAAGTGTCCAAGGTGGGAACCCTTCGAGAGGTTCGCAAGAGGGAGCACTACGAGAAACCCAGCGAAGCCAAGAAGACAAAGAGGGCCGAGGCCGCCAGGAAGAGACGGGGGAAGGGCAGGAGAAGATAGAGGAGCCCATGTTTCGACCCCTGTCGCCGAAGGCGGGCAGGGACAAGGCTCGATGGGCGTTCTTTCTAGAAAAAAGCCGGGGAGACCCGGTTTTTTCATTTTTGGAGGTGGTCGTGTGAGATGCCCGGTTTGCAGTGCTCTGGAGACCAGGGTGCTTGAGACAAGGACCGCGGACGAGGGCAGGGTCGTCAGGCGCAGGAGAGTGTGCCCGGACTGCGGAACCAGGTTCACCACTTACGAGAAGACAGAGTACAGAAGGCATCTGCGGGTGATTAAGAAGGACGGTACCAGGGAGGCCTTCGACAGGGACAAGATAATCAGGGGGCTTGTGAAGGCCTGCGAGAAGCTGCCTGTGCCGCTGGAGCAGATCGAGGAGCTGGCCTCCGGGATCGAGACCGAACTGAACGCGGACGGATACGGCGAGGTACCGGTCGATCTTATCGGGCAGAAGGTGATGGACGGCCTGAAGAGGATGAACAAGGTGGCCTACGTCCGCTTCGCCTCCGTATACAGGGAGTTCACCGACCTAGAGACCTTTCAGCACGAGATAGCCCGCCTGATCAGCGAGAAGGACTCCAGGGAAGGAGCGGAGAACGACGAGGAGTGACACGCCGCGGCCGTGCCGTCGAAATTTTGTCGAACAGGCAACGGCGCTGAAAAGGGAAAAATGCCCTTCCAGAAACCGGCGTTCTTGTGTATAATCCGACTTGTAGCATATTCCACATTCTGAGGAGGGAACTGTATGAAGCTTCGTAATGTACTTCTCGCTGCGCTGTTGGTTTTTGTCGTGGCCGGAGCGGCGGTGGCCGCCGAGCCGATCAAGATCGGCGTCTTTCTTCCGCTGACGGGAAGAGTGGCCTTCGGAGGCCAGCTGGAGCTCGAGGGAGTGGAGATGGCTCACAAGGAGGTCCCCGAGGTTCTCGGAAGGCCCGTGGAGCTGTTCGTGGTGGACAACAAGACGGACAAGGTCGAGTCCGCGAACGCGGTCAAGCGCCTTATAGAGCATGACAACGTCGTCGCGGTCATTGGCTCCTATGGTTCGTCCCACGCCATAGCGGGCGGAGAGGTGGCCGAGGCGGCCAAGATCCCGATGATGGGCACCTCCTGCACGAGCCCGCTCGTGACCATGGGCAAGGAGTACGTCTTCAGAGCGTGCTTCATCGACCCGTTCCAGGGCGCGGCGGCAGCCACCTACGCTCGCAACAAACTCGGCATCAAGAAGGCCGCCATCCTCATCGACGTGGCCAACGACTACTGCGTGGGCCTCGCGAACTTCTTCAAGCAGTCCTTCTTGAAGCTGGACGGCGAGGTGGTCTCCGAGCTCATGTACAACTCCGGCGACCAGGACTTCACCGCCCAGCTCACCGAGATCATCAGCAAGGAGCCCGACCTTCTGTACATCCCCGCCGACTTCGCGGAGGGCGCCATCATCATGAAGCAGGCCAGGGAGCTGGGGGCTGAGTTCCAGATCATGGGCGGAGACGCCATGGACAACCCCGAGATAGTCAGCATAGGCGGAGAGGCCGTCGAGGGCTTCATCCACACCACCTTCTCGTACGACCCCTCGATGGAGGACATGAGCGAGATCGCCAGGACCTTCACCGAGAACTGGTCGAAGCTGCATCCGGACAAGGAGCCCAACGTCAACGCGGCTCTGGGCTACGACTCCTACATGCTGGTGGTCAACGCCATAGAGCAGGCCGGCAGTGCCGAGCCGGATGCCATCAGGGACGCCCTCGCGGCGACGAAGGACTTCCCCGGAGTTACAGGATCCAAGACGATCAACGAGACCCACGACGCCGAGGGCCCGGTGGGAGTGGTCCAGATCAAGGGCGGCAAGAAGCTGTTCATTGATATCGTTGAGCCTGTTCTCTAGGGAGGATCTCCGGCTTATTTCCGCCCTTGCGGGCGGAAATAACTAATGCGCCAACAAAAGGAGGGCGGAGGTTCCAGCCTCCTCCCTCCATTTTCTTCGTGATCAAGGGGGATCTTTTATGAGCGGTAGCATGTTTGTTCAGCACCTCTTCAACGCCGTCACGCTCGGCTCTCTTTACGGTCTCATCGCCATCGGATACACGATGGTCTACGGAATTCTACGCCTCATCAACTTCGCCCACGGAGAGATCTTCATGCTGGGGGCCTACTTCGTCTTCTTCGGAATCAGCCTGTTTAAACTGCCCTGGGGCATCGCTGTCATCGGCGCAATAGCGGCCTCGTCGCTATGCGGAATTTTCGTCGACAAGGTTGCCTACAAGCCGCTGAGGGCCGCGCCGAGGATATCAGCGCTGATCAGCGCGATAGGCGTCTCCTTTCTGATCCAGAACTTGGCCATCGTGGTCTTCGGTGGCATACCCAGGCCTGTTTATAGGCCCGACTGGCTGGTCGAGGTTATCATAATCGGCGAGATCAGGCTGGTTCCTCTTGCCATCATTGTCCCGGTCGTGACCCTTGCCCTGGTCATTGGGCTGCTCTGGATAGTCTACAGGACCAAGCCGGGCCTGGCGATGAGGGCCATATCCAAGGACATCGAGACCACCAGGCTCATGGGCGTCTCCGTTAACAAGATAATCGCCTTCACCTTCGGCCTCGGCTCGGCGCTCGCGGCGGCCTCCGGCATCATGTGGGCGCTGCGCTACCCGCAGATACAGCCCTTCATGGGGCTGGTACCGGGGCTCAAGGCCTTTATAGCGGCTGTCTTCGGAGGAATAGGATCCATCCACGGCGCTGTGATTGGCGGCTTGATCCTCGGCATTATCGAGATAATGGCAGTCGCCTTCTTCCCCCAGCTCTCCGGATATCGCGATGCATTCGCATTCGTGCTTCTCATCATCATCCTCCTCTTTAAGCCAACCGGGCTGATGGGAGAGAAACTGGAGGACAAGATATGAACACGAGAGCTCGCAACTTGACTCTGAACGTCCTTGTCATAGCGGGGTTCGCAGCTTTCCTCCACTGGGCGCACACCAGTTTCGACGGGTACAAGATCCAGGTTCTCAACCTTATCGCGGTCAACGCCATCCTGGCCCTAAGCCTGAACCTGATATACGGCTTCACGGGGATGTTCTCGCTCGGCCACGCGGGCTTCATGGCGCTGGGCGGATACACCTGCGCCATCCTCATCCTGCCCGCCGCACAGAAGCAGATGATGTGGATAATCGAGCCCCTCATCTGGCCCCTGTCGGTCATGAACGCGCCCTTCTTCGTCGCGGTCCTGGCCGGGGGACTGGTGGCGGCCTTTTTCGCGCTGCTCATCGCCATACCGGTGTTGCGTCTCGGGGGAGACTACCTCGGGATTGCGACGCTGGGCTTCTCGGAGATCATAAGGGTCGTTCTGACCAACCTGAACTTCATCACCAACGGCGCCCTCGGGATCAAGGGAATCCCCTCGCACGCCAATCTCTGGTGGAATTACGGCTGGCTCCTGCTGACGACCCTGTTCATAGTGAGACTGATCAACAGCAACTTCGGCAACGTCCTCAAGGCGATACGGGACGACGAGATAGCCGCGAAGAACATGGGGATAAACACCTTCTTCTACAGGGTGCTCTCCTTCACCATCGGCGCCTTTTTCGCGGGCGTGGGCGGCGCGCTGCTGGGCAGCCTGATCACCACGATCGACCCGATGATGTTCCGCTTTGTTCTCACGTTCAACATACTGATGATCACCGTCACCGGTGGCCTCGGCTCTATCTCCGGCAGCATAATCGGCAGCGTGGTCATCACGACGTTGCTCGAGTGGCTGCGTATCGTCGAGAGCCCGATGAAGATCGGAAGCCTCGTGATACCCGGAGTCCCCGGCATGAGAATGGTGATCTTCTCCCTTGCTCTGATCCTGATAATACTCTTCAGGCGCGAGGGCATCATGGGGATGAGGGAGCTGTCGTGGGACATGCTCTTCTCGCGCGGAAAGAGCGCCCGGAGACAGGACGACAAGGGAGGGGAGACGAGATGACGGCTGCGCCGATTCTGAAACTCGACGATCTCACCATGCGGTTCGGCGGTCTCGCCGCTGTGAGCGATCTCTCGCTGGAGGTCCCGAGGGACTCGATCGTGGGCATGATAGGCCCCAACGGAGCGGGCAAGACGACCGTGTTCAACATGGTCACCGGCTTCTACCGGCCGACGCGGGGGAGAGTCCTGTTCGACGGGGATGATATAACCGGAATGCATCCGCACATGATCTGCCGCGCCGGAATATCGAGGACATTCCAGAACATCCGCCTCTTCTACAACGAGACGGTGCTGGAGAACGTCATGATAGGCTGCCACGTGCGCCGAAAGTCGAAGTGGTGGTCCGCGCCCCTCGGGCTTCCCTCCTTCAGGGAGGAGGAGAAAGCCATCAGGGAGAAGTCCATGGATCTGTTGGGATCCGTCGGACTGGCCGACTACGCGGACGAGAGGTCTGGATCGCTTCCCTACGGCGCCCAGCGAAGGCTGGAGATAGCCAGGGCCCTGGCCACGGATCCCAAGTTCCTCCTCCTGGACGAGCCGGCGGCGGGGATGAACCCGCAGGAATCCCAGGAGCTGATGGCCTTCATAAAGGACGTGCGGAAGCGCTTCGACCTGACGATCTTGCTGATCGAGCACGACATGAGGGTCGTTATGGGCGTGTGCGAGTACATCTGGGTGCTCGACTACGGATTGATGATCGCCGAGGGGAATCCCGAGGCCATCCAGTCGAACCAGAAGGTGATAGTCGCCTACCTTGGGGAGGAGTACGTGAAATATGCTGAGAGTTGAAGACCTGAACGTTTACTACGGCGCGATCCACGCCGTCAAGGGCATAGACATTCATATCCCCGAGGGGAGCATAGTGACTCTGATCGGTGCGAACGGCGCTGGGAAGAGCAGCACGATACGGGCGATATCCGGGCTCATCAGGAACCTAAAGGGGAGGATCCTCTACACTCCGTCCAAGGGGGCGGAGCAGGTGAATTTGGCCGGCAAGCCCCCGGAGGACATGGTCAAGCTCGGTGTCGCGATGAGCCCCGAGGGGCGACGGATACTGCCCCACCTTACGGTGGAGGAGAACCTCCAGCTTGGTGCCTTCACTCGCGACGATAAAGAGGGGATAGAGAGGGACATAGACAGGGTCTACTCTCTCTTTCCGCGCCTGAAGGAGCGCTCCTGGCAGAAGGGAGGGACCCTGTCCGGCGGGGAGCAGCAGATGCTCGCCGTTGGCCGGGCGCTGATGTGCGAACCGAAGCTCGTCATGCTGGACGAGCCCTCCTTGGGGCTCGCCCCGATCCTGGTCAAGGAGGTTTTCGACATAATCAGGGAGATCAACTCGATCGGCAAGACGGTCCTCTTGGTAGAGCAGAACGCCTTCGCCGCCCTGAAGATAGCCTCCTACGCCTACATCCTGGAGGTGGGGCGAATCGTCCTCGAGGGCAAGGGGGAGGATCTGCTCAAGGATCCGCGTGTGAAGGAGGCCTACCTGGGCGGTTAGCAGGGCCTCCGTCGGTATGCCGAACGCAGTTCGGGGTTTTTCTAAACAAGGGGGAACATTCTCGTGGGGAATAAGGTGTGGAACATTCCGAATACGCTTAGTCTCCTCAGGGTCTTTCTGGCGCCTCTTGTCCTGATATTCCTGACGTTCAAGTTCACCTACCCTGTCTACAGGGTCGAAGAACTCGGAATACGCGTGACGTTCGGAGATGTCGTCGCGGGCGCAGTGTTCATACTGGCCGCCCTCACGGACACGGCGGACGGCTACATCGCCCGCAAGAAGGGCATGGTGACCAATCTCGGCAAGTTCATCGATCCGCTGGCGGACAAGATACTCGTCATGGCCGCCCTGATAGCGCTGGTCGAGCTGCACAGGATCCCCGCCTGGATAGCCGTGGTCATCCTCTCAAGGGAGATGATAGTGACGGGGGTGCGGATGGTCGCTGCAGCCGAGGGGATCGTGATCGCCGCCTCCAACATGGGGAAGGTGAAGACTGTGCTTCAGATAGTGGCGATTTCGATGCTGATCTTCTCCCTTCCCTTCGGCATTCACCTGATGTGGGTGGCGATGTTTTTGACCGTCTGGTCGGGGATGGACTATCTCTACAGCGCCAAGAACCTGTTCACGGAATAGCTCTCCGGGCTCTTCGCCGGGCCGACCGCGAGTTGCGAGGATGCCGCCGTCTTTTGACTGGCGGCACCCTTCGGGCATATAATGGATTTGCGTTCAGCGCCGTGCGAGGCATCTGCACGGCCGATTTTTGTGTTGAGGTGACGATATGCTTGGTTCAATAAAGAAAGCCCTGGGTCTGGATCCCAACGAGAGAGCTCTCAAGCGATACAGCGAGGTCGTCGAGGAGATAAACTCCCTCGAGCCCTCCTTCTCGGCCCTCTCCGACGAAGATCTGCGACAGAAGGGCGCTTCCTTCAAGGAACGGCTGCAGAGGGGCGAGAGCAAGGACGACCTGCTTCCAGAGGTCTTCGCCGCCGTGAGGGAGGTGTCGCGACGCACCATCGGACTCCGTCACTTCGACGTCCAGCTCATGGGCGGAATGGCCCTGCACGAGGGCAAGATAACAGAGATGAAGACCGGAGAGGGAAAGACGCTGGTCGCCACCCTGTCCGTCGTGCTTAACGCCCTCTCGGGAGAGGGAACGCACATAGTGACGGTAAACGACTACCTGGCAAAGAGGGACGCCGAGTGGATGGGGCCCATCTACTCCTTCCTGGGCCTCACCGTCGGGGTCATCTACGCCTACATGGATCCGGAGGAGCGACTGGCCGCCTACAGGGCGGACATCACCTACGGGACCAACAGCGAGTTCGGCTTTGACTACCTGCGCGACAATATGGCCGTGTCGGAGTCGCACCTTGTCCAGAGGGGGCACGTATACTGCATAGTCGACGAAGTGGACTCGATCCTGATAGACGAGGCGAGGACGCCTCTGATAATCTCCGGACCGTCGGACGACAATGTCGATATGTACAAAGTCTCCGACCGTGTGGCGCGTCAATTGAAAGAGGGGCGAGACTTCGAGAAGGACGAGAAGGAGCGCAACGTGGCCATGACGGAGGCGGGCATCGCCAGGTGCGAGGAGCTCCTGAAGATGCCGGATCTCTTCTCCGACGCGGCCCACTCGGACCTCGCCCACCGGATCGTCCAAGCCCTTAAGGGCAGGATTCTATTCCAACGCGATGTCCACTATGTCGTCAAGGACGGCGAGATCATCATAGTCGACGAGTTCACGGGAAGGCTGATGGTCGGCAGGCGCTACTCGGACGGGCTTCACCAGGCCATAGAGGCCAAGGAGGGGGTCAAGGTCGGGCGCGAGAGCCAGACGCTGGCCACCATAACGCTGCAGAACTACTTCAGGATGTACAGGAAGCTCGCCGGAATGACGGGCACCGCCGCGACCGAGGCCGAGGAGTTCAAGGAGATCTACGGCCTCGAGGTGGTGGTCGTCCCGACCAACGAGGAGATGATCCGCGAGGACAACCCGGACGTGATCTACCGGACCGTGACGGAGAAGTTTTCCGCAGTGGCCGACGAGATAGAGGAGGCGAACGGCGAGGGGATCCCTGTCCTGGTCGGCACGACCTCGATAGAGAGCTCCGAAAGGCTCAGCAAGCTGCTGAAGGCGCGAAAGATCCCGCACCAGGTGTTGAACGCCAAGCACCACGAGCGAGAGGCCCAGATAGTCGCCCAGGCGGGACACTTGGGGGCGGTCACAGTCGCCACCAACATGGCGGGAAGGGGCACTGACATCCTGCTGGGAGGCAACCCGGACTTCCTTGCCAGGGAGGAGTGGAGGCGCAGGAACGGCGACGAGGCGATCGGCGAGGAGGATCACGCCGAGCTGCTGGAGCAATATCGCGAGCAGTGTCGCCTGGAGAGAGAGAGGGTAAAATCCCTGGGGGGTCTCCGCATAATCGGGACGGAGAGGCACGAGTCGCGAAGGATTGACAATCAGCTCCGAGGGCGGTCGGGCCGCCAAGGGGACCCGGGCTCCAGCAGGTTCTACCTGGCGCTGGAGGACGATCTTCTGCGCCTGTTCGGCTCCGAGAGAATCCAGGGGCTGATGGAGAAGCTGGGCATGGAGGAGGGCGAGTCAATCGAGCACAACCTGCTCACCAAGGCCATAGCCAACGCCCAGAAGAAGGTGGAGCAGCTTCACTTCGACATACGCAAACAGCTTCTCGCCTACGACAACGTGATGAACCGCCAGAGGGAGGCGGTCTACGCGGAGAGGCAGCAGATACTTCGCGACGAGGGGATAAGGGAGCACGTGCTGGAGATCGTCGAGGGAGTGATCGACGACGTACTGGAGAAGTACTACCCGGAGGACGGAGAGGCGGACCCGGGCCGAGCGATCGCCCGTGTAAGGCAGGTAACGGGCGGAGGCCCCGAGAAATGGCTCGAGGGAGTGGACGACGTCCGCGACATGCATGAGCGGCGGGACTTGCTGATAGACGATGTCAGGGAGCGCTTTATCAAGCGCATGGACGAGCTGGGATCGGAGGAAAGCGTCTTTCTGCTTCGATTCCTCGTGCTTCACACCCTGGACGGCGGTTGGAAGGATCACCTGCTGGCCATGGACGAGCTTCGCCGGGGGATCGGCCTGAGGGCTATCGGGCAGAAGGACCCCCTCCTGGAGTACCAGTTCGAGTCTTACAGCCTCTTTCAGTCCATGATGGAGAGGGTCCGCGAGTCGATCGCGGAGCAGGTCTTCCGCGTCCGGGCCGTCAGTGACAGGGGAGGCTCCGGTCCTCGCGACCGGGGAAGCGAGGGCAGGGAGTTCATCCTTCCCGTCGGGCCCGCCCGGCAGCCGCCCTCCTCTTTGCATGCGGGAGACGGGGCTCAGCAGCCCGTAAGAAGGGGAAAGAAAACGGGCAGAAACGAACCATGTCCCTGCGGAAGCGGAAAGAAATACAAGCACTGCTGCGGCAGGAACGCATAGTTCCAGCTCCTCGAAGAAAGGAGACAGGTGATGAAATCGATCAGAAAAACCTTGTCCGATGTCGTCCTCCTTGCGGCGATATCAATGCTGATTCTGTCCGGCACGTGTCGCGCGGATGCCTCGGCCTCGGTCAACATATCGCGCATGATACAGGAGTGTCCCTCCTTCTCGGACTATCCGGGGGAGGACGGTGTCATATGGCTTCGCGACGTGAAATATTCCCTGGCCGCGGACGGGGCCATGAGACGGGACTCTCTCTACGTGATACTGGCCAGGCGTGGGATCGACGAGTCCTGGACCAGGTGGTCGCTGCCCTCGGGAGAGGATGGAGAGGGAGCCGAGATACTGGAGGCCGCGATCTACGACCCGGGGACGGGGAGAATGCTCGCCCCCGTGCTGCCCCGTCTCGCGGACATGGACGGGGTGAAGGTCGCCGAGGTCCATTTTCCGGATATCCAGGATGAATACCTGGTGCTTCTCTCCTACAGGGAGGTCTTCAAGAAACGCCTCTCGGTGGACGACCTGGTGTGGGTGAACGACTCCCTGCCGGTCTGGGAGCTGCTGGTCACGGTCGACGTCCCCCCGGGGAGCGAGCTTGCGATCTCTGCGAGAGGCGCCGGAGACCTCGTGAGGGAGAGCGTCGGCGCGAAGGAGCGCTACTCCTGGCACCTGGTCAACAACCTGCCGTGGACGAGCAGGACGCTCAGGGGCGACGCCAGGTCCTACCTTGCCTTCTCGACGAGGAAGGGGACCGAGCCTCTGGCAAGAATGCTTATGTCCCTCGAGAGCAGCCTCGCACCCTCTCCCCACCCCTCGATCGCGCACCTGGTCCCGCAGAAGAACAGGCTGAAGACCGGGAGTTCGCTGATCTCGTGGGTGAACTCCGCCCCCTCCCTGCACGGAAGCGCCCTCTCTTCCGTCGTGAGGCCGATCATTCCGGAGGAGGGGCCATGGTCGGACTGGGAGAAGGTCCTGATCCTGAACAGCTGGCTTCGCAAGGCGGGCTGGCAGAGCACCGTGCACTGGCTCACGGCTCACCCCCTCGACGACGAGACCCCGGTGACGATCGGATCGATCCTCCGTCCCGTGCTCGAGCTCAACCTGGAGGGGACCTCCCCCTTCTTTCTCGACCTGGGACAGGGGTACAGCCGCAACGAGACGCCTCCCTCCCTGTGGGGCAAACACATCTATACGGCCTCGGGCAACCGGCTGAACGGCCGGGTGGTGAGCGGAAGCTCGGCGTCGGAGCACAGACTTTCGATAGAATGGCACCTCGAGCTCGACGCCGACGGCGAGGCCTCCGGGTATGTCGACATACTTGCCCGCAACGGCTGGAGCGCCTTTATGTTTCCGGGGGACGGCCCGAGCACGGAGACCATCAGACGAGCGGCCGAGGAGCTGTTCTGGGGGCTTCCGGTCGAGGCGGACGTTGCGGCGGTCGCCTCCAAGCCGATCAAGTACGGTCACCAGCTCTCCATGCCCGTCCGGCTGAGAAACAGCATCGTAAGCGGAGGGGCTCTTTTGTTCATGTTCCCGGGATCGGCCCCCTCCTGGCTCGAGGAGCTGGGCAGGTGGTCTGAGGATTACCGACTGGACTTCCCCTTCGTCGTGGAGCAGTCCTTGAGCCTGAAGCTCCCTTCCCGCTCGCAGGTGGTGATGGCCCCGGTCAAGGTTGAAAGGGTGATGGAAAGGGTGACTTACGAGGAGTCCGTTTTCTATAACAAGAAGAGAGGGCTGTTCAACGCCGGCAGCAAGATAGTCCTCAAGACCGAGACGCTCAACGAAGCGGCGGGCAGAAGCCTGGGCGAGGCGGTTCAACGCTGGCTGGCCTGGGGCGAAAAGAACCTGCCCCTGCGCCTCGCCGGGCAGTAGACGAAATTGCGGGTGGTGACTCTATGGCTGATGTGACTTTGGTCTTAAAGACGATCGTCGAGGACGCGCTTCGGGTGGTGGCCTCCGAAAAGGGCCTCTCCGAGGCCGCCATTCCCGAGGTAGCCTTCGAGAGACCCAAGAGGGACGGGCAGGGTGACTGGTCGACGAACTGTGCCATGAAGCTCTGCAAACTCTTCGGAGAGAGGCCTATGAGCCTCGCCGACAGGCTGGCCGGGCTCATACCCCTCGGGGGTTATCTCGACAGGGTGGAGACAGCCGCGCCCGGCTTCATAAACTTTTTCCTCTCGTCCAAGTGGATGGAGGACGCCCTGCTGGAGATATTCGATGAGAAGGAGAATTACGGCTCGTCAAACCTCGGAGAGGGCAGGAGGGTGCAGATAGAGTTCGTCAGCGCGAACCCGACGGGCCCCCTGCACATCGGACACGGCAGGGGGGCCGCCGTGGGCGATATCATCTCGTCAATACTCTCCTTCACCGGCTGGACGGCGGAGAGGGAGTACTATATCAACGACGCGGGGCTCCAGATGGACCTCCTGGGCGCCTCGGTCCAGTCGCGTTACTTCGAGCTGTCCGGCTCGCCCGAGTCGGCGCCCTTCCCGGAGGACGGCTACCGGGGGGACTACATATACGACATAGCCCGTGCGGTCATGGAGAGGGAGGGGAACCGATACGCCTCCCTGCCGGCTTCAGACAGCCTGCCCTTCTTCAAGTCATTCGCAGCCGAATCGATACTGGACACTATCAGGTCGGACCTCTCTGATTTCGGGGTCGAGTTCGACGTCTGGTTCTCCGAGAACAGCCTTTACGAGCGTGACTTGGTCCCTCAGGCCATGAACAGGCTGAAGGAGAGGGGCTTCGCCTTCGAGAAGGACGGGGCGCTCTGGTTCAAATCCAGCGATTCGGAGGACGAGAAGGACAGGGTGCTGATAAGGAGCAGCGGAGTCCCCACCTACTTCGCCTCCGACATCGCCTATCACAAGGAGAAGTTCGACCGGGGCTTCGACAAGGTCATTGACGTGTGGGGGGCCGATCACCACGGCTACGTGCCCAGGATGAAGGCGGGCGTCGAGGCGCTGGGGAGGCCACCGGAGGACCTGCAGGTGCTCCTAATCCAGTTTGTCAACCTGCTGCGCGGGGGGGAACAGGTCGGCATGTCGACCAGGTCCGGCCAGTTCGTCACACTCAGGGACGTCATGGACGAGGTCGGCGTGGACGCCACCCGCTTCTTCTTCGTCATGAGGCGCAGCGACTCGCACCTGGACTTCGACCTGGAGCTGGCCAAGCAGTCCTCCAACGAGAACCCCGTCTACTACGTGCAGTACGCTCACGCCCGGATATGCAGCGTGATACGCGAGGCAGAGTCCCGCGGGATTCCTCTCCCCGGAGTGGAGGAGCTCGACATGGACGCCTTCTCGCTCGACGAGGAGAAACGCCTGATGGCCAGGCTCGCCGCCTATCCGAAGGAGGTCGAGAAGGCCTCGCGCGAGCTGGCGCCTCACGTGCTGGTCACCTACGCCCTGGACCTGGCGGGCGATTTTCACTCCTTCTACAACGCCTGCAGAATCCTGGGCTCGGAGGATCCTGTGATGAAGAGCCGCATCCTGCTGGTGCGCGCGTCAGGCACGGTGCTTGCCTCCGCCCTGTCGCTTCTCGGGGTGTCGGCGCCGGAGAGGATGTAGAAAGATGCTGCGGCTGCGCTGGATTTTTCTCGCGGCCCTCCTCGGGCTCTTCGCGGCGATAATGGGCACGTCCTACTACGTAGAGATGAAGAAGATCAACCGGCTGACCGCCCTGGTGGACGAGAGGATGGCGGTGCTGGTATCGATGAGCCGAACGGTCCAGGAGCTGCAGGAGAAGATCGCCTTCTTCGGCACATCGGAGGGGCTGGCCCACCTGGCCAGGGAGAAGTACAACCTCTCCTTCCCCGGAGAGCTGGTCTTCAAGATCGAGAGGGCGCCGGAGTCCTTGCCATAAGAACGACTGTAATGTATAATCGCCTCCGGCTGTTTTCCCTGCCCCTCCGCGGAGGGGCCATAGACCGTGGGGAGGAGGTGTGTATATTTGCGGCCGTACGAGATGTTGGTGCTTATGAGCGCCGAGCTGGAGGATCACAAAGAGGAGATCGAGAAGATCGAGGAGGTCCTAACCGGTCTCGAGGGAGAGATCGTCAAGACCGACGCATGGGGGAGGAAGAGACTGGCCTACCCCATCGACAAGAAGACCGAGGGCTTTTATGCTCTGTTCACGTTCAAGCTGAGCCCCGATCAGCTTGGTGAGTTGAATCGTGTCCTGGGTCTGCGTCCGAATGTCTATCGCCAGATGGTCATCCGTCTGGACGAGAAGTAGGAGGGGACGGCATGGCTAGGGGTTACAACAAGGTCGTGATAGTGGGCAACCTCGCCAGGGACCCGGAGGTGCGCTACACTGCAAGCAAACAGGCCGTCGCCAACTTCGCGGTGGCGGTCAACCGGGCCTGGAAGGACAGAAACGGCGAGTTGCAGGAGAGCGTTGATTTCATCCCCGTGGTCGTCTGGGGACCGATGGCCGAGAACTGCGAGCGCTACCTGAAAAAGGGGAACCAGGCCCTCGTGGAGGGCAGACTTCAGGTGCGCAGCTACGAGGCGAAGGACGGCTCCGGAAAGAGGTACGTGACCGAGGTGATAGCGTCTGACGTCGTCTTTTTGGGCGGACCCAGGAAGCGGGACGACTCGCCCGGCGGCTTCGAGGACGAGGGCTTCGGCGGAAGCGTCAGGAGAGATCGCCGCTTCAGCGGCCAGGACGACGACTTCCCCATGGATATTTCATCCGTTCAAGACGAGGAAGAGGAAGATGAAGAGGATGTAAACATCCCCTTCTGAGGTTTCTTAAGGAGGGCAACGCACTATGGTTGTGAGCGAGACAAGAGGAGAGGGCAGACCCCCCGCCGGTCCCAGAGGGCCTCGAAGAGGCGGGAGAAGGCGCCCGAAGGTGTGCTTCTTCTGCGTCGACAAGATTGAGCACGTGGATTACAAGGATGTTGAAAAGCTTCGCAAGTACGTCAGCGAGCGCGGCAAGATCATGCCTCGTCGTGTGACCGGTAACTGCGCGAAGCATCAGCGCCAGCTTACGGAGGCTATAAAGCGGGCGCGTCATATGGCCCTCCTTCCTTTCACCCTGGAGTAGGGTCCTGTCGGTAATTTTTCCACGGGGGGAGGAGCCATGCTTCTCCCCCTGTGCTGTTATAACGGACCCGTGCGAATTGAAAGGAGGAGGGAGTTATGACTTCCACTAGAAGCCTGGTGGAATCGGCCCTTCTGGCCGGTTTGGCCGTGGTTCTGTTCATGGCGGCGCACTTCCTGCCGATAATCGGCGCGGCCTTCTCGCTGCTGGCGCCGGCCCCGCTCGTCGTACTCGGGCTCAGGCACGATATGAAGAAGGCCACTCTGGGCCTCGCGGTAGCTACTCTACTGGCGGCGGCCTTCCTGGGGCCCGTCTCCTCTCTCTTCTTTCTGCTGGGCTTCGGGGTGCTGGGGGTAGGGCTCGGCTTTCTGGCCAGAAAGTTCGACAGGGGCGTGGAGGTCCTCATGTACGGCATCCTCGTCTCGCTCGGGAGCAAGCTGCTCCTGATGGTCGTCGCGGGGAAGCTCACCGGGATCAACCCCTTCCAGCTCGACGGAGCGGAGATGCAGGAGATGGTCGACAAGATATTCCTCTTTTATGAGACTACCGGGATGAGCAGGGAGTCTCTCACCGCTGTGAAGGAACAGTTCACGGAGACTATACGCCTGCTGCCGGTAATCTTCCCGGCGATCCTCTCCATGGCCGCGGCGTTGGACTGCTACCTGAGCTATGTGATCAGCTCCTTTGTCCTTAAAAGGGCCGGAGGGAATCCCCTTCCGGAGCTGCCTTCATTTACCGAGTGGCGCTTCCCGAAAAGCGTGTTCAGCGCCTTCGTGGTCTCGATACTGCTCACCATGCTGGGATCCATGGGAAAAGACTGGGGATTCGCCCTGAAGGCCGGGGTGAACCTGCGCCTCCTGGTCAACTTCCTGTTCCTCTTCCAGGGGCTCTCTCTCATATGGTTTTTTCTGAAGAGAAAGACGTCCGGGGGCTTCGGGCGCTTTCTTCGAACGATTGTTATAATATTGACCGTTATGATCCCGATACTCTCCAACATAGCGGTGATACTCGGTATCGGAGACATGTGGCTGGATCTCAGGAGCCGCTTTTACAGGAGTGATGCGTTATGAAAGTCATTTTGAAGCAGGATGTGAACAAGCTGGGTTCGTCCGGGGACCTAGTCGAGGTCTCCGCCGGCTATGCCCGCAACTACCTCTTTCCGCGCTCCCTGGCCGAGGAGGCCACGCCGGAGCGAATGAGGAAATGGAAGGATCAGGAGGCCGCCAGGGAAAAGAGGGAGTCTCGCCTTGAGAACGAGGCGATAGAGCTTAAAAAACGCCTCTCGGGCAAGGCGATCCGAGTGAAAGCCAGCATCGGCGAGAAGGGAAGGCTGTTTGGAAGCGTCACCGCGGCGGTCGTATCTGAGAGCATCGCCTCGCAGCTTTCCGTCAAGATCGACAAAAAGCACCTCCGCATGCCGGAAATCGTGAAGCAGGAGGGCTCCTACCCATTCTCGGCGCGCCTGTACCCGGGCGTCGAGGTGGAGCTGACTCTTATCGTTGAAGGCGAGTAGATGACTACGGCCTCGTGGGACAGGATGCCCCCGGTCTCCCTGGAGGCCGAGCGGGCGGCTCTAGGGGCCTGCCTGATGGACAAGGAGGCCCTGAACATAGTGGTCGAGATCCTCCAGCCGGAGGACTTCTACGACGCCGCTCACAGGACGGCCTTCGAGATCGTCCATCGGATGTCCCAGGGGGACAAGCCGGTAGACCCCCTGACCTTTCTGCAGGAGGCGTCGAGCCTCGGCAAGGCGGATCGGCTCGGTGGCCAGGCCTTCGTCGGGTCGCTGATAGACAGCGTTCCCACGACCGCCAACGTCGAGTACCACGCCGGAATAGTGCGCGACAAGTCGATCTTCCGAAAGCTCATAAGCGCGGGCAACAGCATAGTGAAGCTCGGCTACAGCACGGAGATGGACGTGGACGAGGCCCTCGAGGAGGCGGAACGAGCAGTCTTCGAGATAGCGCAAAAGCGCAACACGATGAACTTCCGCCATGTGGGAGAGGTGCTCGGGCATACATTCCAGCAGATCGAGGATCAGTACAACAGGTCCGACCAGGACGTGACCGGCTTCAACTCCGGCTTCCTTGATCTTGACCGCCTCACCGGCGGGTTTCAGCCCGGCAGCCTAAACATCGTCGCCGCCCGCCCTTCGATGGGAAAGACGGCCCTCGCCGTCAACATAGCCCAGTTCGGGGGTCAGGGCGCAGGGCGTCCTGTGCTGATCTTCAGCCTCGAGATGGGGGCTGAGCAACTGGTCCAGAGGATGCTCGGCGCGGAGGCCAGGATAAACATCCACGACCTGAGGATAGGGTCCTTTCCCCGCTCATCGTGGGAGGCCCTCGCGGACGCGGCGGGCAGGCTGGCCGAGTCTCCCATATACATCGACGACAGCTCCATGCTGTCGACTCTGGAGTTCCGCGCCAGGTGCAGACGCTTCAAGTCCAGGTACGAAAACTTGGGGCTCATACTTGTGGACTACCTTCAGCTGATGAACTCGTCAAGGAAGATAGAGAACAAGCAGCAGGAGGTCGCGGAGATCTCAAGGACTCTCAAGGGAGTGGCGCGCGAGCTTAACACCCCTGTGATCGCTCTGTCGCAGCTCTCGCGGGCCGTGGAGCAGAGGACGGAGAAGAGACCCCAGCTTTCGGACCTTCGAGACAGCGGTGCCATCGAGCAGGACGCGGACACGGTGATGCTCCTCTACCGGCCGGGCTACTACGATGCCACGGTGCCCGGGGAGGATGAGGACATCCGGGCCTTTGTCAGCCTCAGCAAGAACAGAAACGGCCCGACAGGCGAGGTATCGTTGCTCTTCTTCAAGGAGTACACTCGCTTCGTGAACCAGGACCGACGCATTTAGGCCGAAGCGCGCTTGAAGGAAGAACGGGATACCGTTAGAATGAACGACGAGAGCATGCGGATTATCACTACTTTTAAGGTGGCTAGGCGATGAACGACATGAACGAGTCCCGCCCGGGAGTCGCGTCCAAGAGACGTTTGCTTGAGGTGCCGATCGACAGTATAAAGCCCAACCCCGCGCAGCCCAGGCAGTACTTCGAGGAGGCGGAGCTGGAGGAGCTAGCCGCGTCGATAGCGGCCGTCGGTGTCATTCAACCGGTGGTGGTCAGGCCCTCGGAATCCGAGTACGAGCTTGTCGTCGGGGAGCGAAGGCTCAGGGCCGCGTCGATGGCCGGTCTTGACTCCATACCTGCGGTGATCGCGGAGACGGAGACGAGGGACATGAGGGTGACGGCCCTCATAGAGAATATTCACCGAAGCGATCTGTCCGCGATCGAGGAGGCGGAGGCGCTGCAGTCCATCCTCGAGGATACGAAGTGGAGCCAGACGGAGCTGGCCGCCCGGCTGGGGCTATCCCAGTCCGCCGTGTCGAACAAGCTGAGGCTGCTGAAGCTGGAGGCGCCGGTCCAGACGCTCGTGATGCAGGGCAAGCTGGGCGAGCGCCAGGCGCGAGCCCTGATCGGGCTGTCGCGGGAGGAGCAGGTATCGATGGCCCTCGTGGCCGTCGAGGAGGAGCTGCCCGCCAACGAGCTCGAGCGCAGGGTCAAGGAGGGGCGTATCATCTCCGCGAAGGAGCGGAGGACGGTCGAGCCCTCGGTGCCGAAGACCTCCCGGGGGTCGCCCGCAGTTGCGGGAGGCCCTACGGGTGAGATTTTGAAGGACATAGCCGAACTGGTGGAGAGAAACAGGAGAAAGGGAATCCAGGTCGCGTGGAGTGTAAAAGAGCTGGCGCAGAGAGAGCTGATACTGGAGCTGATAGTGGATCTTAAAAGCGCCTCTGAAGAGCCTCGGGAATAGCGGGGCTTCAGGCCCTGGGATCGCACTCGGGGCCCGTCCGGGCATACAGGCGGAGCATGGCGAAATATCTATTTAAAAGGCTTTTGTATTTCGGCACGATCCTGGCGGTGACGGCACTGGCGGTATCGCTGTACACCATGTGGTGGGAGCAAAGCGCGTTGGAGGCCCCCGACCTCGTGACAGCCGTGCCCTACGTGCACAAGGAGAGGTTTCCCGTCAAGGGCGCCCTCGTGTGGGAGGAGTCGCTGGTGATCTCGCCCGGTGATGGAACTGTCTCCTTCGCAGCGCCTCGCCCGCACAGGGTGGCACGCGGAGAGACGATCGCCATGGTCGAGGGCCCCTCGGGCAGGACGGCGGTGAGGGCAGACACGGTTGGCTACTTCGTTCCGGGCCTTGACGGCGCCGAGGGGGAGTGGCGCTACGCGGCCCTTTGGCCGGGCATGGCCCCGCTGCCCGAGCCTCCCGATCTCTTGGACTATTCCGCCGGCGTGATAGTCAGGCGCGGCATGCCCATAGGGAAGATGATCCCCCAGCCGCAGGAGCTCAGATGTGTGCTGTACACGGACCTCTCACCGTCGCTGGAGAAGGACATCGCGGCCGGGTTTGTTCGAGTGAAAAAGGACAGGCACGGATGGGCCGCCAAGGCGAACGTAAGGGCCGTAACCTATTTCGGAGCGAGGGCCAAACTCTACCTGACTCTCCCCTTTTTCCCGGTGGAGAGCGTCCTCTCAAGAGGGATAAAGCTGCTGCTCGAATCAGGAGAGAGCCAAGGCGTGGTGCTGCCCGAGTCGGCGGTGCTGTACCGGGAGGGAAGGCTCGGGGTGCTGCTGGTCGAGGGAAACGTTGCCGGCTTCAGGGAGATCATCGGTCTGCCCGTCGAGGGGCGGCGGTTTTTCGTCCAGAAGGGACTGCGACCGGGCAATCTCGTGGTCCTCGACGCGGACGGAGCGAAAGAAGGGAAAATTCGACTATGGTGAGCTGTATCAAGGACAACCTGGAACGCATCGGGGAGGCGATGGAAAACGCGGCGATCCGAAGCGGAAGGGCGGCCGGGGAGGTTCGCCTCGTTGTCGTCGCGAAGACCCGAACCGTGGACGAGATCGCGGAGGTGGTCCTCTGCGGCGTAAAGGAGATAGGCGAGAACAGGGCCCAGGAGCTCGAGGAGAAGAGGCGCCTGTGGAGCGGAGGGGACGTCGTGTGGCGATTCATAGGGCATCTGCAGAGGAACAAGGTCCGCAAGGCGATCGAGTTTGCCTCGACGGTCGACTCGGTGGACTCGACCAGGCTTGCAGGAACCCTCTCCAGGGTGGCGATGGAGAAAGAGCTCGTCCTGCCCGTGCTGGTCGAGGTCAACACCTCCGGCGAGGAGAGCAAGCACGGGGTTGATCCGTCGCGGGCCCGGGAGCTGGTTGAGTTCGTCGTGGAGGACTGCCCCGGCTTGAAGCTCGACGGGCTTATGACCATAGGACCCCTCACCGATGACGAATCCGCCGTCCGCAGGGCCTTCTCCTCTCTTCGCGAAATACGTGACGAGATGTCCCGCGACTTCGAGCTGCCGCTTGCGGAGCTCTCGATGGGGATGAGCGGGGACTTCGAGCTCGCGATCCAAGAGGGATCTACAA
>JAAYLU010000116.1 GCA_012521675.1 Synergistaceae bacterium
CCTTTGGAGGGATCAACCTGGAGGACATATCCTCGCCGCGCTGCTTCGAGATAGAAAGAAGGCTGCAGGAGGCCTGCGACATACCGGTCTTTCACGACGACCAGCACGGAACCGCGGTCATAGTCCTCGCCGGGCTGCTGAACGCGCTCAAGGTCGTCGGCAAGAGACTCGAGGACGTAAAGACCGTGATCTCCGGCGCGGGTGCGGCGGGTATTGCGATATGCAGGTTTCTCATGTCGGCGGGAGCGAGCAACGTCATACTCTGCGACAGGGCGGGAGCCGTTTACAAGGGTCGACCCGAGGGTATGAACCCCGCAAAGATCGAGATCGCCGAGCTCTCCAACCCAGACGATGAGAGAGGGTGCCTGCGCGACGTGCTGAGGGGGGCGGACGTCTACCTGGGGCTCTCCGCGCCGGGCGTCGTAGACCGGGAGGCGGTGGCCTCGATGTCCGGGGGCGCGGTGGTCTTCGCCATGGCCAACCCGACTCCCGAGATCTACCCGGAGGAGGCGCTCGCCGCTGGAGCGGCCGTTGTCGCCACGGGCCGGAGCGATTTCCCCAACCAGATAAACAACTGCCTGGGATTCCCGGGGATCTTCCGAGGAGCGCTGGACGTCCGTGCATCGACGATCAACGAGGAGATGAAGCTGGCGGCATCATACTCACTGGCTTCGCTGGTGACGGATTCGGAGCTGCGACCGGACAGGATAATCACGGAGATAATGGACGAGCGGGTGGTGCCCGCGATGGCCGCCGCAGTGTCGGAGGCCGCCCGCAGGACCCGCGTCGCTCGCGTTTGACACTTTTTACGGAGGATGAGATATGGAAAATACTGTGAAAAAACTTGCGGACGCCATTGCGGCATCGAGGGAAATGGCGGTATTCACCGGGGCGGGCATGAGCACCGAATCCGGTCTGCCGGACTTTCGCTCGTCGGACGGACTGTGGAAGAAGTACCGCCCGGAGGAGCTGGCATCGATCGACGCTCTGAACAGGAACTTCGGGGAGTTCGCTTCTTTCTACCGGCAGCGCATCGCCACCCTGGGCGAGGTACAGCCCAACAGGGGGCACCTGGTCCTCGCGGACTGGGAGAGGCGCGGCCTGGTAAAGGGCATAATCACGCAGAACGTTGACGGACTGCACCACGCGGCCGGGTCCACGGTGGTGCACGAGCTGCACGGCACGTTGCGCGAGGTTCGCTGCCAGAGCTGCGGGCATGTGCGTCCCGCGAGCACCTTCGCTGACGAGGCGGAGTGCGACAAGTGCGGCGGGAAGATGCGCCCCGGCGTCGTGCTGTTCGGCGAGATGCTGCCCGAGGACACGCTACAGGCGAGCTCGGAGCTGGCCTCGTCTTGCGGGGTCTTCCTGGTTCTGGGCTCGTCTCTGACCGTCTCCCCGGCGAACATGCTGCCCGAGAGGGCCAGGAGGAGCGGCGCGAAGCTGTTCATAGTCAACAAGACGCCCACGCACCTGGACAGCTTGGCGGACGGCGTGATACGAACCTCCATAGGGGAGACATTGGCGTCGGTCGACGAGCTGATCGAAACGGCCGGCGGATAGAAGCGAACAGCCGCCGTCGATGCAGCCTGCGCGCGGCGAAACGTTGGTGCTATAATCTGGCTGCCACCGCCCCCCGGGGGCGGATACCATCGCAGGGAGGTCTGAAAAATGAGGACAAGGCGTTTTGTATCAAAGGGAGTTCTGGCGCTTCTGCTGGTAGTCTCGTTCGCCGCGGCGGCCTTCGCCGTCGACGGCAAGCTGACCCTGGTCTCGCTGAACGACGTCCACGGGAGAATCTACCCGGAGAAGGACGCGGGCGGCCTGGCCAAGGCCTACACGGTCTCGGAGGAAATAAGGGCCAAGGACCCGGGCAACTTCTTCTTCGTGCACGCCGGCGACATCAACGAGGGGCCGCTTTTCTTCTACTTCCACGGCAAACCCGAGATGACCGGCTTCAACGCGATGGGAGTCGACGTCGGTACGATAGGCAACCACGAGTTCGACCTCGGCAAGGACATCTTCTTCGAGGCGCTCGGCTACGCGGAGTTCCCGGTGGTGGTGTCAAACCTGCGCTTCAAGGACGGCACGCCTGCACCTCTGCCCGAGTATCACATCAAGACCGCCGAGAACGGCATGAAGGTCGCGTTCATCGGGCTGGTGACCCCGGCTCTTGCCTTCGTCACCAAGGGCAGCGAGGACTTCCGTCCCGGCCAAGACCTCCCCGCAGAGGCGGAGAGGATGTTGAACATACTCAAAGATGAAAAGCCTGATGCAGTAATACTGCTGAGCCACTGCGGGCTCGACGCGGACAGGGAGATAGCCTCGAAGGTCGCCGGGATCCACGCGATCATCGGCGGCCACAGCCACACCCTCATGGAGGAGGGGGAGTTCGTCGAGGGCCCGGGCGGCTGGAAGACCCTCATCGGCCAGGCGGGCTCATACGCTCGGCATCTGGGGGTCATGGAGCTGGCGGTCGAGGACGGAGCGGTCTCCGAGGAATCCTCGTGGCGAGTTGAGGAGCTTGACGCCTCCGTCGCCGAGGACGAGGGCATCGCGGCGCTCATCGAGCCGTTCCGCAAGGAGCTGGAGGAACGCTTCTCCGAGCCGATCGCCGACCAGCCAGTCGACATGGACGCTCGCAAGGGCGCGATCCGCTGTGCCGAGACCAACCTCGGGAACCTGGTCGCAGACGCCTTCAGGTGGAAGGCGGGGTCCCAGGTGGCCATAGTCAACGGTGGCGGGATACGGGGCGACCAGGTCTACCCGGCGGGCAAGATCTCCTACGCCGAGATAAACAACATGATGCCCTTCGGAAACACCCTGTACGTTGGCAAGGTAACCGGAGACGAGCTTCTTCAGGTCATGGAGACGAGCGCGTCGGCCCTTATCGGCGAGGACGACGAGTACGACGAGAGTCTGCGCACCCCGACCGGTGGCTTCATGCAGGTCTCCGGCATCCGCGTCGAGATAGACACCAGGAAGAAACCTCGCCTGATCGACAACAACGGAGTCCTCCGCGAGGAGGGCGACAGAGTCGTCAAGCTGGAGATACTCGGCGAGGACGGCGAGTGGGAGGCCGTTGATCCCGGGAAGGAGTACACCCTGGCGACCAGCGACTGGACCGCGGGCGGAGGCGACAAGTACGTGGTGCTTAAGAACGACTCGTTCGTGTCGATGGAGCAGTTCATAATGGAGTCCACGGCCGAGTACATCCGCCACCTTGGCGAGATGAGGGCGGACGTCGAGGGACGCATCACTGTCATCAAGTAGCTGATATCCACTGGCGAGCGGCGCGTAAAAGCGCCGCTCTTTTTTTGGAACGATGCCAGTTTCGCCCCTCTTTTCCTCCGATCTGGTCATGGAGGCCCTTACGGAAAAAGCGTAGTATAAAGACAACAAATCTCATCGAGGGGATGATCCTAATGAAAAGCTTTATCAGAGGAATCGCGATACTGGCCGCGCTGCTCTGCTTCGCGCTCGTTCCTGCTTCCGCGCTCGCCTCGGAGTCGCTGAACGTCTACACGATCTGGTCGGAGAGGTACGCGACCGCAGTATTCGACGAGTTCACCAGGGAGACGGGGATAAAGATCAACTTTCTGCGCTTCCCGTCCGGCGAGGTGCTGGCGCGCCTGATCGCGGAGAAGAACAACCCGCAGGCGGACGTCTTCTTCGGCGGCATAGCGGACGCCTTCGTCGCGGGGAAGGGAGAGGGGATCTTCGAACATTACGTGCCCGCGGGCGCGGAGGAGATACCTGCCGTCTACAGGGATCCGGAGGGTTATTGGACAGGGGTGGCAATGGACCCGCTCTGCTTCATGTTCAACAGGGCCTTTCTGGAGAAGAACTCGCTTACCGCGCCGACATCGTGGAACGATCTGCTCGACCCGGTCTACAACAACGGCCTGATCATGGCGGACGCCAGGACTGCGGGGACCGCTGTCTCCAGGCTGTTCAGCTTGGTGCTGGCGATGGGGGAGGACGAGGCCTATGCCTATCAAAGAAAGCTGGATAAAAACATCCAGCAGTACACGAAGAGCGGCGCGGGGGGCGCCATCCCCATCGGCAGGGGGCAGGCCGCCGGCGGCGTCTTCTTCATAGTCGACGCCCTGGAGATGCAGCAGACCGGCTACGACGTAGTGATCAGCTACCCGGTCGAGGGAGTGGTCTACGGAGTGGAGGCGATGGGCCTGGTGAAGGGCGCGAAGAATCCGGAGACCGCCAGGAAGTTCCTGGACTGGGCTGCCGGGGCCGACATGCAGCGGATCTACGAGAGAGAGCGCATCAACCTGATACCCGTCCACCCGGACGTGAAGCTTGAGAACCCGGCGCTGGACATGACGGACGTCAACCTTCTCGAGCTGGATATCGAGTGGTCGGGCAGGGAGAGGACCCGCCTGGTGGAGCGCTGGGTGGACGAGATAGTCCACTGAGCCGATCGGGTGGGGGGACGGCTAGCCCCCGCCCCCCACTCCATCTTTCGTACCATTCGGGACGACAGAATTGGCTCATTCAAAGGCACCTTTCACGATCACCTCGCCGTCCTCCATCAGCAGCCGTCCCTTGGCCGCGACGAACCGCGGCCTGAACGAGCCGTCGAGCACCAGCACGTCCCCGTCGCACCCCTCGCGCAATCTGCCCTTCAAGGGAAGCTTTAGATGTGCCGCTGGATTGGAGGTGACGAGCGAAATAACAGTCTCCGCGGGAATAGTCCCCTCTGAGAGCATCTCTCCGACCGTCTCGATCACCGAGTCCAGCGGCCCTATCCTGAGTCCGGTCATCTCGCCCCTGTCGTTGAAGGAGGGCATTGAACCGTTGCCATCGGAGCTGATCGTGATGCTTGCCGCCTCAACCCCGGCGTCGAGCAGCTGCTTTACCACCAGCGGCGTCGCCGTTCCGAAGGCAGGTTTTCCGCTTGGCGCCGCGGTTATATCCAGGATCCCGCCCTTGAGCCCGTAAGCCGCCGATTGCTCCAGAAGCCCGCTGCATCTCGATATGTGAGTGGGGGCAAACTGCGATAGGGGGATATCGGACCCTTCGACCGCCTCGAGGAGCGGAGTCAGCCCGGCGGGCTCGTTCCCCATGTGAACGCAAACACAACCCGCCTTGCCCGAGAGAATGCCCCCAACGCGAGCGTCCGACACCGAGCGGCGTATTTCTTCGACCGTCGGGTGAGAGCTCCTGTGATCGGAGATAGCGAGCTTGAGGCCAATAACCTTGTCTATCAGACAGATGTCGCGTGTCACGCCGCCCGTCATGGTTTGAGAGGGAAGAGAGTAGCTCCCTGTCAGTATCCACGTGGAGATCCCCTCTGCCTCAAGCCCTCTCGCCTTCATCAAAAGTTCCTCGAGCGATCTGCACGTGCCGTCGGTGCCGAGCATGCCCACCGCCGTGGTGACACCAGCCCTTGCAAAGGCCGAGAGCTGCAGGGGCGGTGTTCTGTTCTCCGGACCGCCCTCTCCGCCCGCCCCGTTAAAATGGACGTGCCTGTCGATTATGCCCGGCATCGCCAGGCAGCCCCCGGCATCTATCGTTTTTAACCCGCAGGGCACGGTAAAGACTGTCCTCTCGCCGGACGGGACAACCGCGACTATCCGGCCGCCCGCGACAAGGATATCGCAGGCGCCCCTGGGCTTCGGGTCGTAGAGATCGGCGTTCTTGATTAAAAGCATCACACGGCTCTCCTCTCCGAACGGGAGGCTCCGCTCCCGTGAAAAGACGCGGCCCCCTTTGTCCGGGGGCCGGCTATGTCAGGCCGTCTTCTTGTCGGACGGCCAGATCGCTATCCCTGTGAATCCGTAGAACCAGGCGGTGAGGAAGCCGAAGTAACAGAGAATGGTCCAGGGGACGTACTCGAAGACCGACACGCCCAGGACCGTCGACATGTATATGCCCGCGGCCGACCAGGGTATGAGCGGCACCACGACCGTCCCAGAGTCCTCCAGCGTTCTCGAGAGAACCCGCCTCGATATGTTCATCTCGTCCGCGAGGTCCTTGTACATGGTGCCGGGGACGATCTCGCTGAGGTAGGAATTTCCCGTGCCAAGCCCGGTGAGAATACCGGTGAGCGACGCGGAGAACACGAAGCGGCCCTTGCTTTCGCCGATGAACTTCTCCTTGAGTGAATCGCATATCTTGCGGAAGGTTCCCGTGTATTCGAGCTGCCCCGCGAAGATGTATGCAAAGAACACCACGACCACCGAGCCAGACATGAAGGCCAGCCCGCCCCTGCTGAGAAGGCCATCGATCGACGCGACGCCCGTCGTTATCTTGGGGCCGGACGCCATGGCTTTGACTATCTCATCGATGCTACAACCCTGCATCATCGCGATCGGGGCCGCGAGAACTATGGCGACCCAAAGGACCGGCAGCGTCGGGTAGCGAAGATAGGCGAGCACCAGCACGGCAAGGGGCGGCACGAGCACTACCGGGTTCATCTTGAAAGTATTCGATATCCCGTCGAGAATGACGTTTACCGCCGACATGTCGATCTCTCCCGACGTGCCCGAGCCGACATACCAGTAGACACCGATGCTCAGCACGAAGGCCGGGACGGTAGTCCAAAGCATGGATCTTATGTGGTCAACCACGTCGACCTCCGCGACCGCGGCAGCAAGCACCGTCGTATCGGAGATCGGGCTGATCTTGTCTCCGAAGTAAGCCCCTCCGACCACCGCCCCCGCCGCCGCGGCGAGGGGCACCCCGAGCCCCTGGGCGATTCCCATGAAGGCTACGCCAAACGTGGCCGCCGTCCCCCACGAAGTCCCTGTAAGGGTGGACGAGAGCGAGCAGATGATGAAAGCCGCGACCAGGAAGGTCTTGGGGGTGAGAAGCTGAAGCCCCACGTAGATCAGGTAGGGGATGGTCCCGGACAGCATCCAGGCCGCGATGAGCGGCCCCACGGTGAGAAGGATCATAATAGCGCCCGTGGCTCGCGCTATCATGGCGGTCACGCCCTTGTCGAACAGCTCGTCCCAGCCGTAGTTGTAGACGAAGACGTAGACCGCGGTAGTGAACATGCCGATGAACATCAGCAGGAGAGCCACGTCGAATCCCAGGATGAGGCGTCCGACCACGATTATGGTTAGTATTGTACCAAAGACCAGCACTGCTCCACCAAGCGATATTTCCTTGTGTTTCCTCTCCTCCGGCATCTTTTTATTCCCCCTTGTTTTGAAGTATTTGCCAATACACCGAAATTCTTTACTAGCACAACAGGATGCGCCTCTCATCACCCCCCCTTTGCATCCAATAATGGATACGTTAATGTATATATACTCAAACCGCCCTGTATGTCAAGGGGCTTTTTGACTTGCCTTTTGATTCTTTAATATCAAGTTTTTCCGACTTGCGCCGTTCGCGCTTTTTCAAGGGGGGCAAGCGCGGCGGTTCGGAATCTGGTACACTCATTACTGTCTACAAACTATTCCAGTCTGCGAGGTGGCTTTTTACATGGAAGAAAAAACGGCCGCGGACAAGGCTCAAAGTGAAATCGTCAGGCTTATCGCGGCTCACAAATTTTCGCCGGGGGAGAAACTCCTCGAGACCACCCTGGCAAAGCGGCTCGGAATGAGCAGGACGCCGGTGCGCGAGGCTCTGGGTAAACTCGCTTCGACGGGCTTCCTGCTCAAGGTCGCAGGCTCCAGGGGCTATCAGATTCCGCACCTCACTCCTCAGGATATCGAGTACGTCTTCTTTATGAGGGCGGTTCTCGAGAGCAAGGCCTCCATGCTGTGCGCTAAGGAGGCGGACAAGGAGCTGGTCGCGAAGCTCCGCAGGATAAACGCCCTTGAGGAGGAGACCTTCCGGGCCAACCTCAAGGGCGAGTACGCGGAGCTGAACGAGGACTTCCACAATCTGGTGGCGGACTCCTCCGGCAATCCGTACCTGGCGATTTACATAAAACAGCTTTATTGGAGATCCAACCTGTACGTGTTGTTCTTCATGAGCTTCTACTGCCTCGACTCGGGCTACGACAAGGGGCGCCTCAGCTTCTCGGAGCACGCCCGGGTAATAGACGCGATAGAGTCGGGTGACGGGAAAGAGGCGGAAGCAGCGATGAAGGATCATATAGTCAGCAGCTACAACAGTCTGCTCTTTCCGAAGAAGCCCCTGGAGGGGATTTAGCTACGCGTCGCCGCGGACACCCTTGCCTTCAAATACAGCTACTGCTGCCCTCGCTGCTCAGGACTTGCACCTGGTGGATAACGCCCATGCCGGGCACACCACCAAGAGGGCCGAGAGAGGTTTGCCTCTCCCGGCCCTGCATTTTGGCTTTCGATCATACCAAGTCCCTGAGGCCTAAAGGTCCGCCTCCTCCTTAAGGGTGGTGCACAGGCCATCCAGATGCCTCGCCCTCTCCACGTTCATCTGCATACGAGCGTGCAGGGGATAGCCCTTGTCCCCCTTCTTGCCGTAGAAGAGCACCTGGAACTGCGCGTCCTTGTTTCGCAGATCCTCCCAGAGCTTCAGGTTCTTTGAGGCTATGTCGGGGCCGTTCTCGCCTATCATCTTGCCCAGCCTCGCGCTGTCGTTCTTCACCTTCATGGCGACGGCCAGCTGCTCGTCTGTCTGAGCGGGCGGGTATTCCGCCGAGTACGACGGTTTCCCGGCCTTGATCTCGTAGAGCCAATCGGTCAGCTTCAGCGCCCTCTCCCGAACGACATACATGTCGGCTATCGCGTGAGCCATCACCCACATGGTACCGCCTGAAGGAGAGTTTAAGATGGTGCCGTAGACCGCACCGTGCAGCGCGAACTCGCTGTCGCGAAGCGGTATCCAGGCCCTCTGCGCATTGCGCAGCGCATCCTGCATCTCCTTTGAGAGCAACCCCATGAGCTCCTTGTAGACCCTGTTAAGCTCTGCGTCCCACAGCTCCGAACTCTCGGCCGTGCACTCGACCACGCCCGCGGTGCTAGGGTCCTCGTCCATGCACTTGTCCAAGTGCAAGTCGATGGGATGCTCGCCGAACGCCGCACCGCAGAGCAGGAGAAGGAGCAGAATTGAAGCAGTCAACGATCTCAAATCGCATACCCCTTTCTCAAAGAGGAGCTCCGGGCGCCCGGAGCTCCTCGAAAGCCGTCCGTGGAAAGTACGAGGTTACTCGTCGTACATTTCTTCGCGCTCCTCAATGTACGGCTGCCACTTGGATGCAAGCTCTTCGATGCCCTTTATCTCGGCTTCGTCGGGGTCGCCGAGGAGCGCCAGCAGGTCGAGCCTCTCGAAGTCCCTGAAGGTCATCTGGATGCCCTTGAACCCCGCCGTGGCCTTGAGGCCTTCGAACAGCGCGGGAGCGGAGTCCAGGAAGTCGTCTTCCTCGAGCAAGAAGATGGCCGCGATCGGAAGGTCGGGGTCGAGCAGCTTGGTCAGCATCCTGCGCACGACTCCCATGTCGAAATGGAAGAGCATGGAGTTGCCCTCCTCAAGCAGCTTGGCGGCGTCCGGGCCGAGCTCCGGCTCGTCCTCGAGGCTGTCCAGCGTCAGGAGGCCAGCCACCGCCGCCCCGTCGCGAATGCCGAGTACCGCATCGACAGGCTCCTTAAGCACATAGAGCGCCTGCCAGCCAGGTTTTTCCACCGACTCGAACTCCAGTCCGCTCTCGCTCACCACAACCTCTATGAGGGGAAGAAGCAGCTCTACCGCCTCCTTCTCGCCGGAGACGTAGGCGTAGCCACCCGGAACCGGGATCCCGGAGAATGCGGCCTCTCCGCCCAGGATCACTCCCATGGACTTGAGGATGGATAGGAGCGCCTCCTCCGTCAAGCCCATGGTCTTTAGCTGTTCGAGCACCTCGAGGATGATCTCGGATTCCGAGTCGCCCTCCTCCGCGGCCTGGCGGACCATCTCGAAGTGCTTCTGGTCGATCAGTCCGCGCGCGGCCCAGGCGAGCCAAGCATGTCCTCCGCCCAGTTTTACAAGGTCATCCTTGCCTATAGGCGCAGGCGCTTTCTCCGGCTCGATGATCCCGAAGACCCTGGCGAAGTTCGTCAGCAGCGAAAGTCCGAAGCCGTTCGGGATAGTGCCGTACCCGATCTCAAGCATCAGGTTCTCAACGGGCTCGCCGAGCAGGCCGTCTGACTCCTCCGCTATCTCCGCGGCCGCCATGCCGTTGTCGTGGAAATAGAAGAAGTTCTTGTGGGGCAGTCGGCGAGGCAGTTTTATTCTCTTGCCCGAGTCTGCCAGCGCACCCTTCGCGGACTCGAGGTCCTCCGGGGACATGCCCATCAGTAGCATCTCGCCATCGACGGTCAGCAACACCAGCGCCATTCCGTCGGCCATCGCGGCGTAGGTGCCGCCCTCGAACGGCGCCAGGGTCAGATCCGACGGGAAGGGCAGGTTGAGCAGCGCGTCGATGTCCCCCTCCTCACCCTCTCCATCGGCCAGTTTTTTCAGCAGATCGCCCTTGCTCTCGTCGAACTTAAGCGCACCGTGCAGCGAGAAGCCCTCGTCGGTCAGGCCGAAGGCGAAGGAGGCCGCTTCAAGCGGGAACGATCTCAGCAATTCCGCCACCATCTCGAAATCCGGCTCGATGGCGGCGGCCAGCCCGAACGGTCTTGAGTCGATCAGAGCGCTGATGAAATCCTTGGTCTCCTCGATGCTCCCCACGGCGTAGAGAGCGTCATCGGGCCACGCCGGCAGAGCATCGATCGTAGCCGCCAGGCCGGTCGACGCGAAGACGACCGTCAACAGCAAAACGCCCAGTAATGGTGCAAATCTCTTTTTCATGAACACACCTCCTGAAAGATAATCCGGCACGCCGCCCGCGGGGCGGCCGGAAGTCCGATGTTCGGCGGGGCGGCGATAAACAACTACCCTGGTTTACCACTACCTATACCGAAAGCCTGGAGACTATCTCGCTTCTCTTCTTCACGTCCAGTTTACGGTAGATGCGGCGTATGTGCGATTTCAGGGTGTTGTTGGTTATACCGCACCGAAGCAGTATCTCGCTCCTATCCAGTTCCGTCGCCAGGAGCAGGGCTATCTCCGTC
>JAAYLU010000117.1 GCA_012521675.1 Synergistaceae bacterium
CATGAAGAGCCTCAGGGACGAGTACGGAACCGCGATGATCATGATTACCCACGACCTTGGGGTCGTCGGCGAGATATGCGACGACGTCGCTGTTATGTACGCAGGCAGGATAGTCGAGACGGGCGGCCTGCGGCAGATATTCAGCGAGCCCAAGCATCCTTACACGAACGGCCTCTTCAAGTGCATCCCCGACATAGAGGAAGACTCATCAGTCATAAGGCCGATCGAGGGGCTTATGCCGGAGCCGCTGGACCTTCCGGGCGGATGCCCGTTTCACCCGCGCTGCCCTCACTGCATGGACATATGCCGGACAGTCATTCCGTCGATATGCGAAATAGACGGGCACAGCGTCATGTGCCACCTGTACGCCGGAGGTAGAACCGATGACCGAGCTGGTTAAAGTTGAAAACCTGGTGAAGTACTTCCCCGTGGCTGCGGGCAACGTTCACGCGGTCGACAACGTCTCCTTCTCGATCAAAGAGGGGGAGACCCTGGGGCTGGTCGGCGAGTCCGGCTGTGGAAAGTCCACCACCGGACGCCTGCTGATACGCCTTATAGAGGCGACGTCCGGTCGCATCCTGTACAAGGGACGAGATGTCTCCACGATAAAGAAGAGGGAGCTGCGCCAGATAAGAAAAGAGGCCCAGATAATATTCCAGGACCCATTCTCGTCGCTGGACCCGCGCAAGAGCATCGGGGAGACGATTGGCAAACCCCTGGAGATATTTGGCATGGGAACGAAGCGCGAGCGGGAGGAGATGGTGGACTCTCTGATGGAGAAGGTCGGCCTCAGCCCGCGACTCTACTACAAGTACCCTCACGAGCTGGACGGGGGAAGACGGCAAAGGGTCGGCATAGCACGAGCCTTGTCTCTGTCTCCCGAGTTCATAGTCTGCGACGAGCCCGTCTCCTCGCTCGACGTATCGATACAGGCGCAGATACTGAACCTTCTGCAGGAGCTGCAGGATAAGGAGAACCTGACGTACCTCTTCGTATCCCACGACCTCTCGGTGGTGAAGCACATAAGCGACAGGATCGCGGTGATGTACCTTGGGAAGATAGTCGAGTTCACGGCATCGCGCAAACTCTTCGACAATACGCTGCACCCCTACTCCCAGGCCCTGCTCGCGGCCATCCCGATACCGAAGCTGGACCGCAAGAGGGAGAGGATAATCCTGACGGGCGGGGTGCCGAGCCCGTTGAACCCTCCGCCCGGATGCCGCTTTCACACTCGCTGCTCCCGTGCGATAGACATCTGCCGCGTCGAGGAGCCGCCGCTTATCGATGTCGGAGACGACCACATGGTAGCGTGCCACAGGGTTGATAGTGCCTGAAGGCAGAGCGCGGCCGATTCATCTTTTACAACCAGGTCGCCGATAACTAAAATGTAGTGGTATCCCCATTTTCAGGAGGTGAGGCGCATGAACATCGGCATGGTACAAAACGTCGTGGCGGCCGAACAGTCCGACGCCATGGCCCAGGTTGGACTGATGGTCCAGAAGAAGGCCATGGATGTGGCGAAGCTTCAAGGACAGATGCTGCAGGAGATGATGGCCTCCATGGGGATCGGCCAGAACCTGGACGTCCAGGGCTAGGCCGGACGAAGAGAGAGGGGGCGCTTCTGCGCCCCCTCTCTTATATTGACTAAGAGTCGAACGGTTTTACCTTGATCTCTCCTTCTTCGTACAGGAGCGCTCCGAACTTGAACTGCTCCCGCACACGATAAGTGATGCCCCGTATCGTAACGTAGACTCCGGGGTAGCAGACGGTCTTGGCCCTCACGGCTCCTCTCTCTCGGGTCCTCTCCATCTCTTCGTCGAGATTGATCGCCTCCTTCTCGCTCTCGCTTATCGAGGCCTTCAGCTGAAACGATGCCCGGGTGAGCTTCCCTAGGAGAGCGCGCTTCTCGTTGTCGAGCCCTCTCTCCGCCTCGAGCTGCTTCAGGAAGGCTATGTTCTTTTCGTACTTGTCGAGCTCCTCGGCCGAGACGACCAGGAACTTCCTCAGCTGATCCCGCCGCTCGACCTTCTCCGGAAGCGAACCGACGACTATCTCCGTCTTGGTCCCCATCTCGCTGCCCAGGGTCAGGCAGACAACCTCCCGCCCGGCATGTATCTTCCCCCCGGCGATCTGCGATCTCTTGCCGCCGGCGACCAGCACCTTCCCGGCACAGCGGCAGTCGCTGTGAAGAAGAGCGTTCTTTATCAGGACGTCCCCGCCGGAGAGGATGATCGCCTGGTCGGCGAAGTCGGCAGAGATATTTCCCTTGGCCTCGAGCTTCCCTTTCCCCGTGCCTCTTACGCCTCCGGCCACGACTATCTCGCCTCCGGCGGTCAGCACTGCGCCCTCCACCACTCCATGCACTGTGATGTTCTCCGTCGCGTTTATCGAGAAGCCGTCCTTGACCACTCCCCTGACGATAACCGAGCCGGGGAAGTCGATGTTCCCCGTGCTGTAGTCGACGTCGCCGTTCACCTCGTAGATCGGCGAGACTATCAGCCGCCCGTTGACCATGGTGAGATGCCCCTGCACAGCCGCCAGCAGGGAAAGGCCGTCCTCGGAGACCACGGTGCCCGCCGCTCCGGGGAAGGGTTTGTCCTTCCCGCTCTTCGTGCCGATTGCGCCGCCCTTGACGTTCGTCCCCTCGATGCCGTCCGTGGCCGGGATCTTGATCGCCAGCACGTCGCCCTCCTTCACCAGGTTGACCGCGCCCAGGTTTTTGAGGTCGACGTTGCCTTCCTCGTCCTCGACCGGCCCTTTATGTCCCTCCGGGTCCACGATGATCTCTATCGTCGCGTCCTCTCCGTGGGTCGACATGGTTCCCGTGGCCACCTCGAAGCTCTCGTTATAGAGCTGCCCTTCGCAGACCCTCTCAAGCTCGCTCCTGTCAATTCCGTGGGCAACTCCCTCGGTACGCAGCCTCTCTTCCAGAAAATCAGCGGTTGGACTCAAACCACCGATCGACGGGGGCGAGACCACCATGGAGGCGGACATCGAGTTCTTTGAGATAGACACCTTCACCTTGGAGTCGAACGGAAGAAAGGTCGGGGCGATCTTTACCTTTTTCTCCATCCCGTCCAAATACTTCGTCACGGCCTCGGCATCCCGCTGGTGCACTCCCCCTTCATCAAGCAGCGCCTCCAGCTCCGACGGCGAGATCTCGCGCCCCTCGGACCGGACGAGCCAAACCGCGCCTCCTTCAAGCTGCAGAGTGGTGTCTCCCCTCTGGATGCTGTTCACTCTCTCTCCTCCGGAAGACTTGGCAACTCCGTTGTCTCCGCTCATAGGCACCTCACCTTCCTACGCCGCAATTACGGTCGGGATCATTGCTCATATAGATAATACACCAAGAACGCGACTTTTTGAACACAGGGTAGACGGTTGTCAAGAAAACATCAATTTTTAGCCTATTGGAACGCTTCGTCCCGGCATTCCGGTGTGCAATCGACTCTATCCCATCGAGGCCGTTTGGTTATAGAATAGAGTCATGAAAGAGGAGAGGATGAGCCGGATGATTTACAAGCATACCAAGGGCGACCGGTTGAAAGGGCTGCTGCTCGCCGTGTTTTTGCTTCTCGCCGCATGGCCCGCGAGCGGGGCGACCGTAACGCTCGATGAATGCCTGGCGCTCGCAATGGAATACCACCCCGCCCTCGAAGAGGCACGCGCCGCCCTCGACGCAGAGAGATCGAGGCTAAGGGCGGTCGAGGCAGCGACGGCCTTCTCCGGCGGTATTTCCGCGTCTACCTCCAAGCAGACCGGCGCTGACCAGAGCTGGTCTGCGTCGTTCACCGTCACGAAGCTACTGTCCGACTCCGGAAAGAACGCCCTTGAACGTAAAAGCCGGCGGCTGGCGATAGATTCGTCCGTGGAGTCGCAGCGCGAGGCGATGCTGTCCGTCAGGAGGGGCGTGAAGGACGCGTACCACTACCTCGCCCTGCAACAACTCAAGTTGGAGCAAGCGGTCACCGCGGTGGGCACCTACGAGAGGCACCTCGAGAGGGCCAGGGGCTTCTACGAGGCCGGCGCCAAGGCCAAGTTCGACGTAACCAAGGCGGAGGTCGACCTGAGCAGCGCCAGAATCGCACTGCTCTCGGCGAAGGGAGACCTGGCCAGGGCCGGGGCCTCTCTGTCCAACTCGGTGGGGGCGGAGCTCGGTGACGTGGAGGTTCTTACGGACTTCCCCTCTCCCCTTGACCTCCCCGAAGAAACGTTCGCGCTGGAGCAGGCGTTGGAGAACCGACCTGACGTTCGGATCGCCCGGATGAGACAGGAGTCGGGCGAGCTCTCCGTCTCCCTGGCGGCCAAGGGGGACGCGGCCACCATCTCCCTCTCAGGCTCGGCGAGCCTCTCCGGGCGGGACTGGCCGCTCGACGATTCCTTCCGCGCCTCGGTCGCGCTCTCGGCTCCTCTCTTCGATGGGGGGCTGACCGACGCCAGGGTGGAGGAATCAAGGCATGCCTTGCGCGGCGCTGAGGCGGCAGTGGAGCGAGCGGTGCAGTCCGCGGTCCACGACGTCCGAACATCCCTCCTGTCGGCGCGGGAGGCTGAGGCGCGCATCCCCGCGGCGGAGCTGCAGATGAGACAGGCCGAGGAGAACCTGGCATTGGCCGAGGGGCGCTACGAGACAGGCGTCGGGAGCGCCCTGGAGGTAGCGGACGCGCTGTTGGCCTTCGAGAGGGCCAAGGCGGGGGTGCACCAGGCGAGGCATGACTACGCCGCCGCCCTCGTCGCACTTGAGAAAAGCTTGGGAGGAGAGTTCCAATGAAAAAGACAATCACAGTCATCCTTGTCGTCCTCGCGGCGTTCGCTATGTCCTTCTCGGGGAACGGTGCCCCGGAGTACGTCTTTCGCACTTCCCCGGTCGAGTTGGGCGACATAGTGGCCAAGGTCACAGCCACCGGCAGGCTCGGCGCGGTGACGGTGGTAGAGGTAGGGACCCAGGTCTCCGGTACCATCAAGGAGATCTACGCCGATTACAACGACACTGTGACGAAGGGGCGGCTGATAGCCCTGATCGACCCGGACGTGCTCGCCGCCAGGCTGGAGGAGGTAAAGGCCAACCTTGCGGTCGCCAATGCCTCGGTCGCCCGGGCCAAGGCCAACATTGCGGACGGGGAGCGCAATCTGAAGCGCAACAGGGAGCTCTGGTCGCGCGACCTGATAGCCAGAAGCGAGCTCGACGCCGCCGAGACGGCGCAGGCGCTGAACAGGGCGTCGCTTCAAGAGGCGGAGGCGAGAGTGCTGCAGGTGCGTGCCTCGCTGCGCCAGGCTGAGACGAACCTCGCGTACACTCGGATAGTATCCCCGGAGGACGGAGTGGTGATATCGCGAATGGTCAACGTCGGTCAGACAGTGGCCGCCAGCCTGTCGACCCCCACCCTCTTCTCCATAGCCAAGGACCTGACGGACATGCAGATAGAGACATCGGTCGACGAGGCGGACATCGCCAGTGTCGTCGAGGGACAGGAGGTCGACTTCACCGTCGACGCCCACAGGGGTACGGTGTTCAAGGGACGCGTCAGGCAGGTGCGCATCTCGCCCGGGACAACCGACAACGTGGTCACCTACCCTGTGATAATCTCCGTCGCCAACCCCGATCTGAAGCTCAAGCCGGGTATGACGGCCAACGTGTCCATAATAACCGAGCGCCGAAGCGGTGTTCTCCGCGCCCCGTTGGCCGCCCTGCGCTTCTCTCCCCCGCCGGAGGAGAGCACGGAGAACTCCGGCTCGTCCCCCTTCGCCCCGTCGATGCCCCGCCGCCGGGGAGGGGGCTCCGGAGGCGTCAACACAGGGGCCGACGGGAGCCGGGCGAGCGTCTGGACGGTGAGGGACGGTGCGCTTTATGAGCGAGTGCACTTCCTCGCAGGTGCGGGGGACGGCGCGTTCGTCGAGATAGTCGGAGGCGAAGGGCTCTCCGAGGGTGACCTGCTGGCTGTCTCGTACTCCGAGAAGCCGAGGACCTCCCTGTGGAGGAGGCTATTCCAGTGAGCCTGATCGAAGCCAGCGGAATCGTCAAGATCTATCGCACGGGCGACGTGGAGCTGCGGGCCCTCGACGGGGTCTCCTTCTCAGTGGAGCGTGGCGAGTTCGCCTCCATAATGGGTCACTCGGGCTCCGGAAAGTCCACCATGATGAACATCCTCGGCTGCCTGGACGTGCCCGACGAGGGGGAGTACGAACTGGACGGACACAGTGTGAGAGGCCTTTCACGGGATGACCGGGCTGACATCCGCAACTCCACCATCGGCTTCGTCTTCCAGGGCTTTAACCTGCTTCCAAGGGCGACCGCGCTGGAGAACGTGGAGCTTCCCCTGGTCTACGCCGGGATCCCGGCCAAGGAGCGCAGGAGGCGAGGTGCCGAGGCGCTGGAGCGAGTGGGGCTGGCTGACAGGATGACGCACCGGCCGAACCAGCTATCCGGGGGCCAGCAGCAGAGGGTCGCGATTGCCAGGGCCCTGGTGGGCGACACCCCCCTGATACTGGCGGACGAGCCTACCGGCAACCTGGACACCGCCACCAGCGCCGAGATAATGGAGCTGTTCGCCTCGCTCAACCGGGCGGGGAAGACGATCGTGCTGGTCACCCACGAGCCGGACGTCGCCAAGTACAGCTCACGAGTCATACGCTTCCAGGACGGTCGAATAGTATCCGACGAGAGGAGCGCACCCGGTGCTTGAGATCCTGCGCACGGCGCTGAGGTCGCTCATGTCCAACAAGGTGCGATCGCTGCTGACAATGCTCGGCATAATCATCGGCACTTCGGCCGTGATCGCGATGGTCGCGATAGGCGCGGGCGCTAGCCGCAGCATACAGCAGTACATCTCCGGCGTGGGCGCGAACATCCTGATCATAATGCCGGGAGCCCCGTCCGTCGGTGGAGTCCGCCAGCAAGCCGGCGCAGGGGCCGGTCTGACCACGGAGGACGCAGAGGCACTCCGCCGCGAGGCCTACTCGCTGGCAGGGGTCGCCCCCGAGCTGTTCGGTCGCGTGCAGCTCGTCCACGGCAACATGAACTGGTCCACCATGGTCACTGGGAGCACCGAGGATATCTTCCACATAAGGGAGTGGACTGTCGAGCAGGGGCGCTTCTTCTTCGAAGAGGAGGCACGCTCCGGGGCGAAGATCGCAGTACTGGGCGCGACCGTGGCGAAGAACCTCTTCGGCGACGAGAGCGCGATAGGCGGGATAATCCGAGTGCGGAACACCCCGATGGAGGTGGTCGGAGTCCTGGCACCAAAGGGGCAGACTCCCTGGGGGCAGGACCAGGACGACACGGCGTTCGTCCCCTTTGCCGCAGCTCAGCGCAGCCTGTTCAGGCGGGGGATAGCCAACTCGGTGCAGCGGATCACCGTCGCGGCCGTCAACGGCGACTCTGTCCCGGAGGCCGAGCGGGAGGTAAAAGCCATACTGCGCCAGAGAAGACGCCTCGAAGAGGGGGAGGAG
>JAAYLU010000118.1 GCA_012521675.1 Synergistaceae bacterium
AACCCGGCAGTCAAGCCCTCCATCGCCGATGGTACTGCGGAGGCTATCCGTGGGAGAGAAGGTCGACGCCGGAAATCCCTTGAAAGAGAGAAGCGGCCGCCCAATTGGGCGGCCGCTTGTCGTCTGTCAGATCCCTCGTCGCGTTGCTCCTCGGGATAAGCGATCGACAAGGCTCGCTCCGCTTCGCCTGTCGCCTGCTTAGTTGACAAAAACGGTATGGAGTAATAATATTACTCTATACTCTTCATGAAAAGGGAGCATTATGCTTGAATCTCTTATCACATCCAAGACAAGGGTCAAACTGCTGCTGAAGTTCTTTCTGAACCCGAGCACCAGCGCATACCTGCGGGCACTCGCCGACGAGTTCGGGGAGTCCACAAACGGCGTGCGAGTGGAGCTGAACCGGCTGCTGGGGGCCGGGCTGCTGGAGTGCGCGGACGAGGGGAGGACCAAGGTCTACCGGGCTAATACGAAACACCCGCTCTTTCCGGAGCTGCAGGCCATAGCCTCGAAGACGCTGGGCATCGACCAGGTGGTGGAGCACGTGATCTCGCGACTGGGGAACGTTGAGCTGGCGCTGGTCACGGGTGACTACGCGAGCGGGATCGACTCCGGGCTTATAGACCTGGTGCTGGTCGGGAAGATCGACAGGACGTATTTCGAGAGTTTGGCGGGTAAGATAGAGGGCATGATACAGCGAAAGATCCGGCCGCTGTTCCTGACGCGGGATGAGTTCGCCCGGCTGAGGGAGAGGATAACGTCCGAGAACACCCTCCTTCTGTGGGGGGACAAGTCGGAGCTGGCATGACGAAGCAGGGGCGGAAAGCCCCTGCTTTTTCACTTCCGAAGCCGCAATTTACTGGACGAACCCTAGAAGCCGAGGTCCTCTCCCACGATCAGGACGTGAAAGTTGGTTCCTCCCGGCTTTCTCTTTATCACGGTCAGGACGTTGCAGATCCTGGTCGGCCCCTCGCAGTCCATGCAGACGCCGGTGCGAGTGCAGGGGTTGGGGCTGCCTATCCTCTTGTTGTTTATCGGGGCGGCCTTGGTGCGTATGCGCTCCTCGGCTGCGGCGACGTCCCTGACTATCTTGTTCGTTCCGGCGACGATTATCACCTTGTCAGGCCCGTAGATCATGGCGGAGACTCGGTTGCCGGTGCCGTCCATGTTGACCAGGCTGCCGTCCATCGTGACGGCGTTGGAGCCGGCCAGGAAGACGTCGCAGATCTGCTGCTGTTTTCGTATCTCGTTCTTCTGTTCGTTTGTGAGTCCGGGGGCACCGTGGTCGAGCATGGTGTTGCCTCGCTCCGCCAGCTTATCGGCGACCCCGAGCTGCTTGATGGTCCACGAGCCGCCGCAGCCGACGGACGCCGTCTCGGGGATCAGCTCCAGCAGGCGCGAGACAGCCTCCTCACGATCCGCGCAGTACTCGGCCTCGAAGCCGTTGTTCTTCAGGGCCTCCACCACCGAGCCGCCTATCATCTCGTTGTGCCAGGTTGTGAACTCGTTCATCGAACACACTCCTTTTGTTTTTTAAGATGAGCCGAGGAAGACCGTACCTGCGGTCGTCCCACTATCCGGGAATTTTGCCGAGAGATATGATCTTCTCCGCATCGACGGCGAACGCTATTCCGCCCCCGGGGCGAGTCAGGCAGGGGTTTTGGCCGAGCGTCCGAAGCAGCGGGTCGGCCTGCTCCGGACGGGCGAGGATGAGGACTATCTCCTTCTCCGGGAAGAGTGGTATCCCCAGGAACTCGACGTCCTTTTCACTGGCCGTGCCCCGGCCGTTCAGTATGACCCCCGGTCCCGAACCGGCCTCCCTGGCGGCGAAGATGATGTCGTCCGCGCACCCCCTGTTGACTATGACACATATCAGAACTCCACTGGCGTTTTCCATCTCCGGTATCCTCCGCAAAGCGCCGTCCGCCCGGGACATCGCTCCATTTTTCAGGATTCGCCGGACGTCCAGCTGGACGGCGAACCCCTGCCTGTGCCTTACCGTCCTCTCCTCGTGGGTGCCCAGGGCCTCCATTATCGACCGAGAGTCCTCGTCGGAGGCGAGGGTGAGAATGACGTCCTCCGGGGCGTCGTCGATCTCCAGAAATCTCTCCAGCCGTCCGTCGGATTTCGCCCTTCCGGGGACAACCGTCCCTCCCTTCGCACCGGCGGCTCTCGTCAGGGCCACGACCCGCTCCCCCAGGCTTCTTCTGACCACTGTCAGAATCAGCTTGCCGCCGGTTATGCCGTCTTCTCTCTTAATCGTCGTCATGAAGGACCTCCATGGGCTGTTCAGCGGCCATTCTCGCTTCCTCCTCCTTGCGTTTGAACAGTATTCCGAGTATCTGTATCGTGATCAGCGGGGTCATGGCGATCATTCCAACCACCCCGAAGGCGTCCATGACCGGGTCGCCGCCGAAGGCCGACGAGGCCCCCAGTGTGAAGGATAGCACGAAGGTGGAGCCCATGGGGCCGGATGCGACTCCGCCCGAGTCGAAGGCGATAGCGGTGAAGAGTGGTGGCGAGAAGAGGGTGAGCAGCATCGCGAGAAGGTAGCCCGGTATCAAGAACCACCATATGCTAAGGGAATAGAGAATACGCAGCATGGAGATTCCCACCGAGACGGAGACTCCGATGGAGAGGGCGATCAGGATGAGGCGCCTGGTTATGTGCCCCCCGGATACCTCCTCCACCAGCTCGTTGAGTATCCAGACGGCCGGCTCGGCCAGGACGACTATGGCACCGAGGGTGAGGCCCACGGGGAAGAGCAGCCAGCTCATAGGCGAGGCACCTATCTTCCCCCCTATCGCCGTTCCGGCCGGGAGGAAGCCTCCGTTTACGCCGATGAAAAAAAGGATGAGACCGATGAAGCTGAGCAGGATTCCCTTCACCATGCGAAGAAAGCGGCGGCGGCTCATCTTGAGCAGGGTGACCTGAAAGACGACCAAGATTGCGGCGAGCGGGCCCAGCACCATCGTGACTTCGATAATAGTCTCGGGCAGGACGTTAAGGAACGCGGCAGCAACGCTGTCCGCCCCGACGGGCAACGGCGGCACAGTCACATGGATCGGGGCGCCCTTGGCGAAGAGCCCTAGGACGAGCACGGCCATTATCGGGCCGATGGATGCCAGTCCGACGAAGCCGAAACTGCTCTCCTCCCTTTCGCTCGCCCCCTGGACCGAGGCTACTCCGACGCCCATGGCCATTATAACGGGGACGGCCATCGGGCCGGTGGTCGCGCCCCCGGCGTCGAACGCTATCCCCAGGTACTGAGGGGCGGAGAAGTATGCGATGGCGAAGAGGGGCAGATAGGACCCGAGCACAAGGTAGTAGTAGGGGGTTCGGCGCAGGACCCGCCCTATCCCCGCTGAGACGTAGAGGGCGAGCCCCGTGGCTATCATCAGGACCAGTCCGCTTCTGGATATGGACGGGGCGACCGCGGCGACCTGGTTTGCCAGGACGTGCACGTCCGGCTCCGCCACCGTGACCGAGAAGCCGATGATGAAGCCGCTTAACAGAAGCAGCCACACGTTTCTTCTCTGCATGAGCTCGGCCCCGACGAGGTGCCCCATGGGCAGGACGCCTATGTCCGACCCTATCAGGAAGAAGGCGAGTCCGACAATTATCAGCGCGCCTCCAATGAAGCACTGGATCAGAAGGGTGGTCCCTATGGGAGCGATCGTGGGGTAGAGCAGCAGGACCAGCAAGAGCACCGGCACCACGGAGATGCTGATCTCCTTTATCTTTTCGATGAAATACATATCAACCTCCAACTCGTCTTATCCATATTGTACAGCATGAAGGGCTGGAGAAGAAGAAAAATGCTCGGTCCCGCTGTTCTCTTTAGACAAATGTCCGCCTTTTGATGTACCATATCAGAGGCACGATGCATTTAAGGGGGAGATCGAAGATGAGATGTGTGAGGGGCATATTCGCGCCGATCGCCACTGCTTTCGACGAGTCCGGCGAGGTGGACCTGGAAGTATTCTCGCAGAACGTCCGCGACCTCGGGGCGACCAAACTGGCGGGGCTGGTGGTTCTAGGTAGCAACGGGGAGTTCGCGATGCTGTCGCTGGAGGAGAAGGTAAGGCTGGTCGCGACCGCGGAAGAGCACCTGCCTTCGGGGAAGATGCTGATCGCCGGGACGGGATGCGAGTCGCTTGCGGAGACGGCGGAGCTCACCAAGCGATGCGCGGATGCCGGGGCGGAGGCGGCCCTGGTGGTGACGCCCCACTACTACAAGAGGGATTTGAGCGAGGGGGCGCTGGAGCGGTTCTACACATCGTTGGCGGACTCCGCTCCGATTCCGGTCATGCTCTACAACATGCCCGGGAACACGGGGGTGAATATCCCCTCGTCGCTGACCCTGAGGCTTGCGGATCATCCTAATATCATAGGGATCAAGGACAGCGGCGGCAGCATCGTGCAGATCTCGGAGGTGCTTGCGAAGGCGCCTGCGGACTTCTCGGTGTTCGCCGGGTCGGGGAGCTTCCTGCTGCCGGTGCTGGCCATGGGCGGCGTAGGGGGGACGATGGCTGTGGCGAACGTGGTGCCGGACTACTGCGTCGAGATAATGGAGAGGTTCGAGGGGGGCGACCTGGAGGGGGCGCGCAGGATGCAGCTGGCGCTTCTGCCGCTGAACGCCGCCGTCACGACCCGTTTCGGCATAGGGGGGATGAAGGCGGCGATGGAGCTGGTCGGCCGCGGGGCGGGGATGCCTCGGCCTCCCATCCCGCCGGCGAACGAGGAGACCAGGCGCGAGATAGCCGCCATGCTCGGGGAGCTGGGGGTGGACGTGGCGGAATCGGCGGACTAAGCGATGAAATGACCATTTTCTTTCTCCGCTCGGCAAAAATCCCGGTCTGCGTGTACAATATGATAGGAGGTTTTGCTCTCGAGACTGCCCGAAGGGAAGAGATAGAGTGGAGAAGAAGTTTCAGGTCCTGATAGGCCTCGTGGGGGTGATAGCCCTTGTGGCGGTGGGCTTTGTGCTGCGCTTCGCCCAGTCGGTCTTCATTCCCCTGATCATCGCGTGGCTTCTTTCCTACGTATTCGGCCCCATCGTCCGCTACCTGGCCAGGCGACGCATACCGGCGGGTGTTGCGGTGGTGTTCGTCATGGGGATTTTCTTTGGCCTCTGCTTCCTGGGCGCTCTCTTCCTGAACACGCGCATAACCACCTTCGCCGCCGCGATACCCAAGTACTACGCCCGGCTGATGGAGATCGGAAAGACGCTGACCGCCAACATAGACCTGCCGCCGGCCTTCTGGTCGTCAATCGACTGGGGCTTCACCATACGCGGATACCTGCTGAACCTCTCCAGCTCGTTCTTCACGATAATCTCAAAGCTCGTGATGGTGATAGTATTCCTGGTCTTCATGCTGCTTGGCTCCCCCTACTTCGAGTACAAGATCAGAAAGGCATTCGTCACCCCGCACGGGGCGGAGAGGGCCCGCAAGATACTGAACACGATCTCGACGCAGATAGGCAGCTACCTGAGCACCCTGGCGATGATCAGCGCCGTCACCGGCTTTTTCGTGTGGCTGGCCTTGGAGTACCTCGGGGTCGACTTCGCCGTCACATGGGGAGTGCTGGCCTTCCTGCTGAACTTCGTCCCGACCATCGGCTCCATCGTTGCATCCATCCCCCCGATCCTGGTGGCCCTGGTGCAGTTCTATCCGGGGGTGTACATCGCCCTGCTGACGGCCCTGTCGCTTCTGACCATCCAGATGACCATAGGCAACTTCATCACGCCAAAGGTCATGGGGGACAGGCTGAACCTGAGCCCCGTGGTGGTGCTGATCTCGCTGCTCTTCTGGGGCCTCATCTGGGGAGTGGTGGGGGCGCTGATCTCGGTGCTCATAGCGGCGATCATAAAGATAGTCTGCGAGAACTTCCCAGCCCTGAACGTGATCAGCGTGATGATGGGCTCCGGCAAGTCATACCAGAAGGATTTCGAGGAGAAGCCCCAGCCCCCTGCGGCGTGAGGCTTCCCAAGCCTCTCGGAAGGAAACGGCGAGGAGGTTTTGAAATGATAATTACATCCTCTGAAAAGGGGCAAATTGTGATACCAGCCACTATTCGCAGGCAGCTCAATATTGAGGCGAAAACGAGGTTGTTTGTCAGGGTGAGGAACGGAGAGATAGTGCTGACGCCGGCCAGTGATGTCAGGAGACTGTACGGAGTGCTCGCCGATTACGCTGTTCCCGGAAGCACCGAAGAGGACGAGCGCGAGGCTATGTATCGCGCAGTGGCGGAAGCGAATGAGTGATTTGTATTGCATTGATGCGAATGTAATTCTCCGATTTCTTCTCGGGGACAACGAAGAACTTGGCCCGGCCGCAGAGGCCGTTATGCTGGCCGTAGAGAGGGGAGATTTGTCCGTCTGGTGCGACTCGGTGATTCTTGCCGAGGTTGTGTGGGTTCTTTCCTCTTTTTATAAGGTTGAACGCGCAAAGATAACAGAGTGTCTGCTTCCTCTCTTAAAAATGAAACATTTCGTAATGGCGGAAAAAGACCGCATGATAAGTGCCTTGGAATTGTTCAGCGGCCCCGTTCCTCACTTTGGAGATGCATGCCTATGCGCGGTTGCACGGGATGTATCCGAAGGACGTATTATATCGTTCGACAAAAAGTTAAAAAACGCGCCAGGGATTGTTTGTCTGGGACGGACCAAGTGCATCGATATGGGAAGAGGATCAGGCGACGCTTGATCATGCCTCCAGTGGAGCGCACGTTATTGTCACCCTGAGCGAATGCAAGAGATCTCAAGAGAACAGCCAAGCCCGGAGATCCCTCCCCTCGGCCATTTGGCCTCGGGATAACGGCGAGCCCCGGGACCGTCGCACGGCTTTTCCCCGGGTACGAGCTTCCTTAGCTTTTCGAGAAGTTTTTCCAACCGAGATCCCCTCCTTGATCTCTTGAAGGCCTCTTGCTCGCTTCTCGGCTTATCGGTTCACCCCTTGACCGAGGACCGTCGGCAGGCGTGCTTCGCGGCGCAAGGCACCTGTCAACGAAATTACACCCTTCCCTCGTGCGAGCATCGCCTGACCAGGTACATCCCGACGACGAATTTCAACGCTGCCGGCAGCATTATACGCTACGTAGGCCAGAGGATTGATCATGTGCTCCCGGAGTACCCGCACCGGGCGCGGAGGATGCGCCCATGAGCGCGGCCTATGCCCTGCCACACTATCTCGGCCGTGCGGTCCTTCCGTCTTTATAGCATAATGGAAATCCCCGAAGTGGGGTGCGGACGTTTTTTTGGACTTTACGCCGCCAGCCCTATCTTCGAAATGGAGAGGCAGCCTTCATCGCCCACAGGAGAACGCAGTCTATCTCCTTCGGGAATAGATCGCCGAACGATGTCCTATATCCACGGCGACGATGATGAGTTCGTCATCCCGTATCTCGGCCAGCAGACGGTAGTCTCCGATCCTGTAGCGCCATAGTCCGCGCAGCGGACCCGTGAGAGCTTTCCCGGAAGCGCGCGGATCGGGGCTGTTCCGAAGATGTCGGTTGATATAGCTCAAAATAAGGTGTTGCGTCTCCCGATCGAGTTTTTGTATCTTCTTCGCCGCTCCGGCATCTATTTCTACCGACCAGCCGCTCATAAATCCCCCTCGGAAAATCCGCACTCCTTCACTAAATCCTCGAAGCTCACCGTCTCTCGCTTGCTCTTCAACCATGCCGTATACACTTCGAGATCGTAGGCATCCTCGATTTTTTCGAGAAGAGACGCTCGGGCAAGCTGGGCGATGGTCATATTGTTCTCTTTCGCGTACTCCTCGACCGCCATGCGCTCTTCGGGGGTGAGCCGCACCGTTAGTGTCTTTTCCAAAGTCGCCATTTTCAGCCGCCTCCTTTGTATTGCATCGTAACACAAAGGTGTGCGGTGTCAACTCCGAACCGTTGTTCGAAGGCGAGCATTCCAGAGTTCATACCGACAGAGGCGCTCACTACCGCTGGTTTGGCTGGCTTTTCCGAAATAAGAGCCAGCAGGCCTTGAGCATAGATGAGTTCATGACAATAGCAGACAATTATCTGCACTGGTATAATGAAAAGAGAACAAAGATGTCTTTAGGTGCAAAGATCCCGTGAGAAAAGGAGGAATCGCCATGGCGAAATACGTGCTTACAGTGCTTGCCGAGGGGTTCGAGGAGATAGAGGCTATAACGCCGGTCGACGTGCTGCGGCGGCTCGACGTGGATGTGACCGTCGCGTCGCTCGACGGGCCGGTGGTCAGGGGGGCGCGCGGGATCGCGGTACAGGCCGACGCGACCCTCGCCGAGGTCGCGGACCGGGTCTTTGACCTGATCGTGCTGCCGGGCGGGATGCCTGGCGCGGCCAACCTGGCGGCCTCCGCCCGGCTCGCCGACATGCTGAGAAGGCAGCATTCCGAGAGGCGGATGATCGCGGCCATCTGCGCTGCACCCGCGGTCGTGCTGCAGCCGCTGGGGCTGCTCGGCGACGAGAGGGTCGCCTGCTACCCGGCCTTCCAGCGTCGGCTTGGCGAGGCGAACAGGACGGACGAGCGCCTATGCGTCGGCGAGAAGCTGATCACTGCCGCCGGGCCGGGCGTCGCGATGGATTTCGTCCTGGCCCTGGCGGAGCGACTGAAGGGCAAGGAGAAGGCCGACGAGCTGGCGAAGGCCATGCTGGTGGAGCGGTGCTAGGGTTTAACCCAGTGGAACGCACGATATTGTCATCCCGAGCGCAGCGAGGGATCCCGCCACGCGCTCACGCGGGGCGCAGGGCGTCGCTGAAAGGGTTTACAATCGTAGTCTGATCCTCTACTCTCAATCCTGTCTGCATGTCCTCCGAATACAACACGGTGCATTCGGCCAGTAGAGCGCAGGCCACGACCAGGCTGTCCCAGTAGGAAAACCCGTATCGTTTACGAAGATTCGACCCCTTTTGCATTGCGAATCGTTCTGTAGGAACCACTTTGTATTTCGCGTAAAATGAAGCGATCAACCGCTGGATTTCGGTCTCGGACGAATTTGCTTTTTTCAACAAGTTGAAGCATGTTTCGTTGACGACTTGTGTGCTGAGGACCACTCCAGTCCTTTGAACCACGGCTTTCGCCAAGGAGTGCTTCAAACGGTCTTGCGCCTCCACAAAGGCGTAAAGCCAGATGTTGGTATCTACAAAACAACGCTCATTGATCTCTGCATCGAGCATGGGTCTCTTCACGGCGCAGCGGTGCGAAATCCGGTATCCGGAGCGGTTCGGCGAGGAGGCGGTCGATGTAGTTGTCCTCTGTCTCCGGCCTTTCTATAAGTACGATGACTCGCACCATATCGTTGATCTGGTTGCGGTACGGATCGGGAATACGAATCATCCCGTCCGATACCTTTGCCTCGAACTCCACGGCCAGCATAGTGTACTCCCCCTTTCGCCGCGATTGCCTCGTGATTATACCACGGGAAGGTACCGGAAAGTATTGCGCTGCTCTTCGCGTCTTGAGAAGAGCAGCGCACTGTGTCAAGCCCTACCTGCGTCGTCCGGAGGCCTTTCCGAGGATCGGCAGCAGGCCTATCAACAGGACTGCCGGGAAGCCCGCGCTGTTGCATCCGCCGCCGTCACCGTCGCCGGGGGTCGGGTTGGCCGGGGCGTCCACCACCGCGAACGAGTAGAAGTTGCCGCCCAGCGCCTCGGCGTCGAACTCCCAGGAATCCCCTTCGTCGAACGCCCTCAGCCTGTCGCCCGCGGCGCACCAGAGTATGCTGTCAACAGTGTCGTACTCGATGCTCCATACGAACCCCGGCCCGCTCACGTCCCTGTACTCAGATCCTATCGAGCCGTCCGCCAGCTCCTGGAGGGTCGTGCTGAAGATCCTGGCGTTGAAGCGCGACCAGTCCTCGCTGTAGGCCCCTGCCAGGATGTAGACGTCGCCGTTCGGAGCGAAGGTTATGTCGCGGAGGTCGTAGTTCCAGCCGTCCGTCTCTATGTCACCTGCCCTCAGCAGGGTCTCGACCTCGAGTGTGTCCGGGTCCACTCTCTGAATGACGGAGTTGCGGTTGAAGTCGCCGCCCCTCTGCGCGCCGCCCGTGCAGGCGACGTAGATCATGCCGCCGTGGACCTTCGCCGAGAAGGGATTCCTTCCTACCGTCGCCCTTCCCGCCTCCTGAAGATCAGCTGTCAGCTTGACGAGCCTGCCGCCGTTGTAGTCGTAGTTCGGGTAGTCGCCCTTCTCCTCGTTGAAGAGGGCGAACACGTGGTCGCCCGCGCGCGCCGTTCCCTGCCCGTGGGCGTTGTAGCCGTTCGTCGCTCTGTAGACGAACGATCCCGCGGGCGAATAGTCGCTTTCCGTGTTGAACGCGGAGACCTCTGAATTGTCGTAGCCGACGACGTAGAGACTCTCCCCCAGTGACGCCGCGCCGCGGCAGTTGACCAGCCCCTGCCACTGGGCCTCCTTGAGCGGCCTCCTGTAGCCCCCGCGCGCGTCGTAGATCCAGACCGTGTCCGGGCGGCCGAATGTGTACTGGGAGAGCAGCACCCGCAGGTCCCCCGCGCCGTCTCGGAACGTGTGCAGGGAGTGGTCGCCTCCCAGGTTGGTCACAATCCTCGGCGCGGCCGGCCCCGGGATCCCGGAGGGGGAGACTATCACCCTGCCCAGGCTTCCCGAGGTGTAGGTGTCGTCGACCACCGTGTAGACCACGCCCGCATGGGCGACGGACGCCGCCAGCAGGGCTGCTGCTAGGATGAAGATTCGCATGAAACGCCTTGTCAACATGTATGCTGCCTCCTTTGTGTATTTAGAAAAACCAGTCTAGAGTAAGGTAGAAGCTCCTGCCCTGGAAGGGGTAGTACATGGTCCTGTCCGGCCCGGTACCACCTCCTTCGCGCAGCACCTCCGGCCCCCTGTTGAACAGGTCGTCCACCCCCGCCGACACTCGCAGCGAGTCCGACAGGTCGTACTTTCCGCCCGCTCCCACCGTGAGAAGGTTCCCCGATCGGACTGTCTCCGCACTGTCGAAGTACATGTCCCCTGTGTAGTGGAGCTCGGTAAAGAGAGAGCCTCTGCCGCCCGCGATGCTCCTCGCGACGCGCAGCAGTCCCTCCAGCTCCGGTCTGTTGGGAAGGCGCATTCCGTGCCTGTAGTCGCCCGGCGTCTCGTTCACCGCGTCCATCCAGGTGAAGGACGTGAACACCTCCCACGGGTCGCGCCGCATGGTTGACTCGACCTCCAGCCCGTACACCCTGGACTCCCCGATGTTCTGGTAAATTCCGAAGCGGGGGCTGGTCATGACGAACTCAATGAGGTTCTTCGAGCGCCCCGCGAAGAGCGTTGCCTCCGCGTCGATCAGGAATCCCAACGCCTCGCCGCTCCACATCACGCCAAGGTCGGCTCGCGTGCCCTCCTCCCACTTCAGATCAGGCGCCGGGCGGATGCTTGCCCCGTCCCCGTAGCGCTCGTACAGATTGGGATAACGGTTGTAGGAGCCGAACGAGGCTCGCCACGACAGTCCGTTTCCGAACTCCTGGACGAGCCCCGCACTCCAGGAGAATCGTCCTTCGCCGTCCTGAGCGCTCCATCGCAGCAGGGGCGTGAAGAGCAGATTCCCCTCCCGCCCCAGGGAGATCGTGTCCTGCAGGTGGACGTTCAGGCTGTCCTGGGAGAAGGAGTCGCGCCCCCCGAGGCGCTGAACCACGTCCCCGCGCACGTCCAGATTCTCGCTAGACCAGTCGATCAGGAGCTCCGCGAGGTGCGAGTCGCCTATCGGCAGTGAGGCATCGACCGCGAAACCGACGCGCCGCGACCGGTACTCGTTGTGCCTCTCGCCAAGCCCGCCGATCACGTCGTCCGGGTCGTTGTACTCCTTGAACCGGTCAAGCCAGTCGGCCCTCCACCCCCAATCGAACTCGCCCGAGACATACCTTCGGCCGACCGAGACGCTCCACTGGTCGGTCCCGAGCCATGCGCCGCGCGGCCTCGGTTCGTCCGGCCTGTCGAATCCCGGCGCCGGAGGCGGCAGACCCCGCTCGTCCTCCCGCCACGATAAACGCGCGTGCCAGTCGTCGTCCTCCCACTTCAGCAGCAGGTTCTTCCGATCGAAGTGATTGTGCCTGCGCCTGGCGTCGTAGTCGTCCTCCGGGGTGTAGGGGGTGTCGTTGTCGTTCCTGTACTCGAAGTCGCCGTCGCTTCTCTCCGCGGACGCGCCAAGGTAGAATCGCCCGTCGCCCAGCGGCGTGCTCCACGACAGTGCTCCGCTCTTACCGCCCCATGAGGACGCTCCCAGCGACGCGCTGCCTCCCGCACTGGTCGGCCTCTTCGTTACGATGTTGATGACTCCGCCCATCGAGGCACGGTTGAAGCGCGACGGGACGTACCCTCGGTAGACCTCGATGGCCTCGACATCGCTCACGGGGATGGTGGACAGATCCACCGCCGACTCGCTGCCGAGGTTGGCCAGCACTCCGTCCACGTACACCGCCACCTGCGCCGACGTGCTTCCCCTGACGGACGCGACTGTATAGGCCCCCCGTCCCCTCGCCTCGATCACGTGCAGTCCGGGGACCCGCTTCAGCAGGTCGGGGAGGCTCTTCTGTTCGCCCTCCATCTCCTCCGGGCGAACGACAGTGACCGCTCCGGGAGAGAAGGGCTCCTCGTCGCCGATAACGTCGGCGGTCACGATCTGCTCGGGCAGCTCCGCCTCGAAAGCCGCCAGTTGTGTCGAGCAGCAGAGAACTATAAAAAGGGCGACCGCGTTCGCCCTGGAAAAACCGAATACTCTCACCAGGAATCCACTCCTCGAAGATATAGCATCAGTTCAGCCGAAAGACGATGGAAGCAGTCGCCCGCACCTCTCCCGGATGGTCGAACCTCCACTGTTTAACCGCCTTCAGGGCCGCCTCGTCAAGCCTGGACGAGCCGCTGCCGACGGCGACCGACGCGTCCGCGACCCGGCCGGAGCGTATCGTGAGCAGCAGCCGGACGACCCCCTCCTCCTTGCGCCTGCGCGAGAAGAGAGGGTATTCAGGAGGCGGCTGCGACAGAATGCGCAGCGTCTTAACATCCACAGGGCCCGCCTTCGCTTCGGTCGATCCCGTAGCGCCCGCGGGCCTGCCCGCGTCCGGTGATTTCGCGACCTGCGCGGGGGCACCAATGCCGTCATTGCGCCCGTCCTCAGGCGGATCGACAGCGGCCGCCGGGGGCTTTGCCTGCGGAGCCGGGAGCTCCTTCGGCCTTGGCTGCGGTTTGGGCTTCGGCTGGGACTTCGGGGCCGCTTTACTGGCCGGTTCAGGCCTCTTCTCCGGCGGCTTGGGCGCGGGCCTCTCGGGCTCGGGAGCCGATACGGCCGGCTTGGGCGATTCGGCCTTCACCGCTCGCAGCACCAGGCGAAACTCCCCCGGCCCCTCCCTCCTGGTCTCGCTCGCCCCCGGCGCGAGAAGCAGCAGGGAGTGAAGGGCCAAACTCGCGCACAGGGCGGGCGCCCACCTCCTCACGGCGAATCCTCCCCCTGCAGCGCCAGCCCCGCCGAGGTCAGCCCCTCGCGCCGCAGGATCTCCAGCACGCGGGCGACAGAGCCGTAGGGGGCCTCTTTGTCGCCCGCCAGCAGCACCTCCCGCTTATCGGCCACGGCATCGGCGGCCAGAGATGCAAGCTCTTCCGAAGCCGCCTCCTCTCCGTCCCAAAGGACGACGCCGTCCTTGCGGACTGTAAGCAGCAGAGGGCTCTCGCCTATCTCGGAAGCGGTCTCCCCCTGAGGCAGATCGACCTCTATCTTCCCCTGCAGGAAGTTCGCCGTCAGCACGAAGAAGATTATCAGGATGAACAGCACGTCGATGAGGGGCGTGATGTCCAGCTCGGCCCTCGCGCGCCTGCTCATTCGTCCCCCTCCCGCCTGAATCTCTTCCTGGTGAGGAAGTCCGCCCCTCGCCTCAGACACTCCTCCTGCGAGTCGATGCGGCCTGCCAGCATCGAATGGACGAAGAGCGTCGGTATCGCCACCGTCAGCCCGGCCACGGTGGTGTAGAGGGCCTTCCATATTCCGCCAGTGACCGCCGAGGCGGTTATCTGCCCGCCATCGTGCAGAGAGGCGAACATCTCGACCATGCCGAGCACCGTGCCCAGGAGCCCCAGCAGAGGAGCGGCCCGGGCGGTCATCTCGAGAAAGGGGAGGCGCTTCTCCCATCGGAATATCTCCCGGCGAATCTCCTGGTCCAGCAGCAGCGCCATGTCCTCCCTGTCTATGCGCCAGTGGGCCAGAGCGGCCTGGAAAACCCGGTGCAGCGAGCTGCGGGACGAAGAGGCGATCTCGCGCGCGTCGTCCAGCCTGCCTTCGCTAAGAGCGGGGCCAAGCCGCGCCTCAAGTCCCGCGGCGTCCGTCGAAGACGCGAAGAAGAAGATAAGCCTCTCCACCGCCACAGTCGCGGCGGCAACGGACAGAGCCAGCAGCGCCCACATCAGAGCGCCCCCCGCCTGCATATAGGAAAGTATCGCGTTCACCTCCATCGATCGTTCCTCCTCCCTCGCCCTATGAGCAGCCACAGAAAGAACGCCGAGCCTATGCAGGAGGTCAGCACTCCCACCGGAATCTCGGCGGGCGCCCAGAGGGTCCGAGCGGCCGTGTCGCACAGGACCAGGAAGCCGCCGCCGAAGAAGAGGCTGGCGACGCACAGGCGCGAATGCTCCGCCCCGACCAGCGAGCGGCAGATGTGGGGGGCGACCAGCCCCACGAAGCCGATGGGGCCGCACACGGCGACGTTCATCCCCACCGAAAGGGAGACCGCCAGGAAGAGCAGCCATCTCACCCTCTCGACCTGGACCCCGCGGCTCATGGCTATCTCCTCGCCGCAGACCATCAGGTCAAGCTCGCGCGAGAAGGCCGAGGCCATGAAGAGGATCAGCAGCATAGCCGGGACCGCCGCGCCGAGGGAGGAGAAGCCGACCGTCTGGATCCCGCCCATCGACCATCTCATCACCCTGAACGTGTCCACGTAACCGCCGCCGTACTGCAGAATCATGTTCAGGCTGCTGAAGAGGAAGCTCACCGCGACCCCCGACAACAGCAGCGTCCCCTCGGAGATCCCCCCGCCGCGGAGCCGCCACGCCGCGCAGATCGTGGCTACCGCCGCCATCGCGCCCAGAAAGGAGCATACCGACAGGGACGAGAGGAGCCCGAAAAGGGTGAACGACAGACCGTATCTTATCGAGACCACGGCGCCGAACGCAGCTCCCGTCGAGACGCCCAGCATGTCCGGGGAGGCGAGCGAGTTTCGGAAGAGGGCCTGGAAGACCATCCCGCACAGCGAGAGTGTCGCCCCGGTCGTCCACCCCAGAAGGGCGCGCGGGATGCGCAGCTCTCTCAGGATGCGCCCCCCCGAGCCCTCGTCCGCGATGTCCGCGAGGGAGAGGCTCTGCATCCCTATGAAGGGGGCGGTCGCCAGGCAGACGAGCGACAGTACTATGATCGAGGGCATGACCAGCCGCCTCATCCGACCATGCTCCGGGGCGCTATGTAGGGGGCCCTCGCCCCCTCGCCGTCGAGGGCCAGGAATTCCGTGCCGAATATCTCGCGCAACAGGCTTGTGTCGGCGAAGAGGCGCGCCTCTCCGCTGTGCGCCAGCCTGCCCTCCTTGAGCGCGATCACCCTGTGCGCGCTGCGCAGGGCGGGGTTGACGTCGTGAGTGACCATGACCACCGAGATGCCGCGCTCCCTGTTGACCCGGTCGACCAGGGCAGCTGCCTCGGCCTGGCTTCGGTAGTCGAGCGAGGTCGCGGGCTCATCCAGGAAGAGCATCTCCGACGTCTGGGCCAGAGCCGCCGCCAGCAGCGCCCTCTGCCTCTCGCCGCCGCTGAGGCTGAACATGCGCCGCTCCGCCAGCCCCGATATCTCCGTCAGGTGAAGCGCTTCGTCGACTATCTCCCGGTCGCGCGGGCTCTCTCCGCCGAACGGCTGTATCCAGGCGTAACGGGAGAGGGAGACGAAGTCCCTCACCGAGAAGGGAAGCATGTCCGTGCCGGTCTGCGGAATCCACGCGATCTTGCGGGCGATCTCGCGACCCGACAGTTTGCCGAGCGGCCTGCCCTCCAGCAGCACCTCCCCCGAGGTCGGCCTGATCAGTCCGCCGAGGCACTTCAGAAGGCTGCTCTTCCCGGCGCCGTTCGGCCCGATCACGGCCACGAACTCCCCCCTGCCGACCGACAGGGAGATGCCCTCCAGGATGACGGAGCCGGACAGGGACAGTCCGACAGAGCGGGCCTCAAGCAGGGGCGTCATCGCGATACCTCCCGTTCGGGATGGACTATCTCCGCAAGTGCGCGCAGGATGCGCCACATCTCCGGCCCCGGTCGCAGGAAGACCGTCCCCTCCAGCACGTGCACCCGCCCATCCCTCGCCGCGCGAGTGTCCGCGCTGTCCACCCACTGGCGCTTCAGCCGCTCCGTGTCGAAGACAAGGTCCTCGTCGACCGGCTCCATCGAGTGGTAGTAGCCTCGGTCGCCGACCAGGTCGATGATCACGTCCGGGTCGACCTTCGCCAGCCCCTCGGGGGAGAGCATCGGATAGGGGGATCCCCCCGGCGGAACAGCGTTGACCCCGCCCGCCAGCTCCAGCAGCTCGTCGTAGAAAGTGCCGCGCCCCGCCGCGTAGAATGCCGATATGCTCGGCTCCGACAGCTCGCGCGACACGCACATCAGCACCCGTGTACGTTCGCTCCCCTCGGTCGTGCCCTCGGCAGCGCGCGAGATCTCCCGGCGCAGCTTTCCCATCATCTCCGATGCCTCCTGGGAGGCGTCGCAGACCAGGCCAAGCTCCTCGATGGAGGCCAGCACCTCCTCCAGAGTGGACTGCCGCAGCATCACGTACGGAATGCCCAGCTGTTCAAACTGCGGGGCGAACTGGGCGTGTATGTCCTGCATCACGACCAGGTCGGTCTCCATCGCCAGCAGCGATTCCAGCCCGAATGCCGCGAACCCGCCGATCTGCGGCTTCAGGCGGGCCTCCTCCGGCGTGTCGCAGAACTCCGTCACCGCGGCGATTCTGTCGCCTTGTCCGAGCGCGAACAGAATCTCCGTGCCGACGGGCGTCAGCGACACTATCCTGTTCGGCGCCGCCGCGAGGGGCGAGGTGAAGAGGGTCGCCGCCAGGATCAGCGCACTTATCCGGACTTTGGTGCTGATTCGCATCGACTCTTTCCTCCAAAAAATGAGGAGGCCCGCGGGCCTCCTCAAGTGATAAAAAACAGGGTGATACATGCCCGCGCACAACACCCAAATGCCCTCCGGCGATTTTCTGGCTCCCGGAATTCAGTCCGGTCACAGTGGCGGGGCCGCTCCGGTTTTTCACCGGATTGCTCGACGGAGAACGCATATTCTCTTTTTACGGTCTAATTCTAGGCCCTCGGGGGACTCGAGTCAATGGGGAAAAGGATGGATTCTTCCGTCTCCGAACTCCACCTCGTAGGCTTTGCGCAATTCGTCATGCGAGATCGAAAGGAGGGCGCATCTCTCGTTCGAGCGGGGCAGGACCATCAGGGGGGTGCCGGAGCGGAACTTCTTGTCTCGTGCCAGGAAGGGGGCGATCTCCTCCCACGTCATGTCGGGGCGGTGAGGAATCCTCAGGGCAGTCAGGAGACTATCGAGCCGGGATAGAGTCTCCTCGTGCAACATTTCCTTCTTGACGGAGAGGCGGGCTGCTACCATCATACCGGCAGCTACAGCGTCCCCATGCCTCCAGCGGAAGCCCGAGGCGGCCTCGAGCGCGTGCCCGACAGTGTGTCCCAGGTTCAGCCGCGCGCGAACCCCCGTCGTCTCGTGCTCGTCCTCGTTCACGACGGCCAGCTTCATCCGCGAGCACTCTGCCACCAGAATTTTAAGCGCTGGCAACGCCCTGCGCAGCACGGGGCGCGCATTCTCCTCCAGCCAGCCGAAGAAGCTCCACTCCTCGCCGAGGCCGTACTTGACCGCCTCCGCAAGCCCCTGTCTGAAGTCCTCGTCCGTCTGGGAGCGCAGACAGCCAACGTCGGACACCACCCACTCGGCCGGGTGGAATGCGCCGACCAGGTTCTTGCCCTCCGGAAGGTTCACCGCCGTCTTGCCGCCTATTGCACTGTCTATCTGGGCCAGCAGGGTGGTAGGGCACTGTATCAGAGCGACTCCCCGCATCCACGTGGCCGCGGCGAAGCCGGCCGTGTCGCCCACAACACCGCCTCCCAGGGCTACGATGCTTCCGTACCGGTCCACGCCGGCTGCTGCCAGGGAGGAGTAGATCCTTGACAGGCTGTCCAAGCTCTTGGCATCCTCCCCTCGCGGCAGAGTGAAGAGCCCGCGCCGATCGCCCAGGAAGTCCGCGAACAGCGGGCCTGTTATCTCGTCGGCGACCACGAACGGGAGGGATTTTAGCCCTACGATACGAGGCAGCTGCGACAGCAATCCCTCTCCGACAACAATTGTGGTGGCGGCGCCCTGTCGCAGCAGCACGCGATCTTCGGCCTCCTGCGCGCAGCGTCGAGTCACCTGGCAATCGGCATCTGCCATGATGGGGCCTCCTCTTGCAGCGCGTTTATAAGCCGGGACGTTCGCGACATCAGGTTGGCGAAGTCGTCGAGCGTCAGCGACTGCGGTCCGTCGCACAGCGCCGTCTCCGGGGAGCAGTGGACCTCGAGAATCAGTCCGTCGGCTCCGGCGGCGAGAGCGGCGAGGCTCATGGGCGCTACGAGCTCGCGCCTGCCGGTGGCGTGGCTTGGGTCCACGACGATAGGCAGGTGGGTCAGCGATTTAACCAGCGGAACTATGCTAAGGTCGAGCGTGTTGCGCGTGCTCTTGTCGAAGCTGCGTATCCCCCTCTCGCAGAGTATCACCCGCTCGTTGCCACCGGCGAGGATGTACTCCGCCGCCTGCAGCCACTCGTCCACTGTGGCGGACATTCCGCGCTTCAGCAGCACCGGCCTGTCCAGCTCGCCCAGAGTCCGAAGAAGGGGGTAGTTCTGCATGTTGCGGGTCCCCACCTGGAGGATGTCGATGTGCGGAGCGATCCATTCAGCCTCCTCCGGAGACATGACCTCCGTGATCACCGGCAGCTCGGTTGCAGCGCGAGCCTCCTTCAACAGTGCTATTCCCTCGCTGCCGAGCCCCTGGAATGCGTAGGGGTGGGAGCGCGGCTTGAACGCCCCTCCGCGCAGCACGTGGGCCCCCTCGCGGCTCACTCCCCTGGCCGTGTCCATCAGCTGCGCCCTATTCTCCACCGCGCAGGGGCCGGCCATTATCACGGGTTCGCCATCGCCGATCCACAGCCCCGGTGCCAGCTCCATCGGGCGCGGGTCGCCCCCTATCTCCCTGCTGGCGAGGGGGTAGCAGCAGGACGTGACTCGTACGCTGCTCACGCCCGCAAGCCCCTCGAAGGCCTCCGAGTCCGCGGTCGCCGAGACGTCGGCCGACATCACGTACGACCGCCCGCCCCCCGGAGCGACCCTGTAACCGCGACCAGCCTCCGCGAGCGATTCGCACACTCTGTCCAGGTCCCTTCCAGTGCTGCCGTCCGCCATCTCGACCACCATCATGTCCTTCTCCTCCTTTTTTGATATGTCCATAAGACAAAAAACCGGAACCGGGCGTAGAAACCCGGTTCCGGCCTATATCTTCTTTTTGCTCCGCCTGGTCCTGTCCCTTGCTAGACAGGAGAGGGCGGATATAAAGAAGCCGAAGACGGATCTCTACGCGAACATTGGCCGGTGGCGTAATAATACAGCCACAGGCCGCCAGTAAACGCGAACGCAAAGAATCCGCCGTCTGCTGCGAAGTTCGTGTTCATGGCCCTGCTCGCCATCGCGACCGTCTCCCTTCCTGAATAATCCCCCCTCGGGGGCTGTTGGGTGAACATGCTAGACCAGTAAACGCTATTTGTCAAGTCCAAAATCGCGATTTATTACGGGAAAGTGATAATGTCATCCCGAACGCCCGACGGCACAGCTCCGCAAGACCCGGACTACAGCGATTGCAGGTAGCCGCAGAACTCCCCGTAGTTCGTGGCGGCGTTAAAACACTTATTCCATCTCCTGTATGCCGCCTCTCTCCTGTTCTTCCTGTCTTTTTTCGGCTCGTTCAGCATGAGGCTCAGACTCTCCGCGATTCCCGCGGACGTAACGTCCCTGGGCATGAGAAGTCCGCCTCCGTCGCCGTCATGGACGAGCTCCGAGGTTCCTCCCACGTCGGTCGCGACTGTCGGAATCCCTCTGCTGGACGCCTCCATGATCGACACCGGGATCCCCTCCGACGAGCTTGCGTTGAGAAAGACGTCCACCGGGTTCGTGTCGTAGTAGTTCAGCACCTCTCTGTTGGGAAGCTCCCCCTTGAATTCGATGCGGATGTGGGGTTTCTCCTTCATGATGTCAGCCGCAAGTCTCCTGACTTCAGGAAGCTGTGGCCCGTCTCCGATGTGGGTCCAGAGGACAGGGTAGTCCAGTTGTCCGATGGCCTCCGCCATGAGCGGCAATCTCTTTATCGGCCTCGCGAAGGAGCAGGAAGCCACGCGAGCCACTCCGTCGGCAGAGGGCCGCGAGATCCCTCCACCGTGCACGCCGAGGAGGGAGGTCCTTATGTCGCCTCTGGCGATGCCGCCGTATTTTCCCTTGATGTAGCTGGTTCCGTGGTCGGATACAGGAAGCACCGCGTCCAGTCTTGAGACCAGGTAGTTCTGGAAGGGACAGTAGTTCAGGTCGTTCTCCTCTTCGTACAGATCGAACCTGTGAGACCTGGCGGCAAGGGGCGCGGGACGCCCCAGTCGGTCGAGCGCGAGCTGAGCCGCCAGAGCGGAGGTGGAAAGCCAGTAGCTGTAGACAACCGAGGGCTTATGGCGAACGATCAATTCCTCTATCGCCGGAGCGATATAGCCGGCAACCGCGGCTTGCCGCAGCATCGCCGGAAGCGCCCTGCTCTTTCGCATGATCGCCTTCCTACGGGAGAGGGCCTCCTCTCCAACGGCATGAATGCCTCTGGGCAGAGAGACAGCGCCTATTGCGATCTTCTCGAGGAGCCCCCGCCTGCCTCCGTTCAGCAGACGTCGCACGTCGTCCGCGACGATAACGTTTTCGGGAACGGCGCGAGGCGGTCTTGTGTCGTCCCCGCCCATCGGGACGACGCAGACAGTGTCGAAGGCCTCGGCCAGGTACGGTATCTCGTTCTCGATGAAAAACTCCGCGGGGTAGTACGGGTAGGAGCTGGTCAGAAAGAGAAGGGTTTTCATACTATGCCGTGCCTCTGTTCCTTAAGGGATTACGGGAGGGGGGCCAGGCGCGGCATGCTCGGCTCCATCGGTGCGCCCACTCGCAGCACCATGTCGAAGTCGCTCGGCTTGCAGCTCTGGCAGATGGCGGAGTCCCCCCTGGCCGCGAGGTAGAGGGCGGCGTCCGTGTCGTCCCACCCCCATGCTGCGGTGATCAGACGCTGAATCTGGCGAGCGGCGTCGCGCTGAACAGAGACGAATTCGGGCCCGCTCGCCACGGCGTGCAGCATGCCGCGCGATTCCACCAGCGGCCAGTCGATCTGGAAGTCCTTGACCAGCCCCAGGCGCACTATCACGCTTCCGGCTATCTCGACCCCCGAGCCGCCTATCTCCCCGTCGCCCATCGATGCATGCAGGTCGCCCAGCTGAAAGAGGGCGCCCTCTGTCCGCACGGGAAAGTAGGCTCTCGCTCCCGCCTCGATCAGCTTGCAGTCCATGTTTCCCCCGTGAGGTCCCGGGTCCTCGCACGCTACCTCGCCGCTCGCCGGGGCGGTCCCCATTACCCCCACCATCGGCCGCGCGGGGAAGAGCAGGTCCTTGAAGCGCAGCACTCCGTCCAGGACCTCTACCTCCCTGGTGCGGAGCTCGCACCAGTCGCCCATCGGCCCATAGCCGGGCATGGTGCACAGATAGCCCCTGTCGGCGATGTCGATCGACAGGATCTCGGCGCATAGAGCGTCGCCCGGCTCCGCTCCCTCGACGTACACCGGTCCGGCGGTCGGGTTGAGCTTGCTGAAGTCTATCTCGGTCGTCAGGACCGACTCGTCCGTGATCTGTCCGCAGAAGCAGTCCTGGACGACGAAGCGCACCGTGTCGCCGGGCCGAACCCTTGCGACGGGCGGGTGGTCCGGCGAGAACGAGAATACCGAGTCGGAGACTGTTATCATTGCTGTACCTCCCGGTTGATTGCTTTCGGCTATTGTAGCAGAAAAGGGAGCGGATGCCGCGTTCTCTTCGGTGATATACTTGGGCGTGAAAGGGCGTTAAGTCAAGTTTTTTATCATTCTTCAGGGGAGGCGACAAGAATGAAGAGAGTGGTTGTGCCCATCGACGGCAGCGATACCAGCAAGGGCGTGGTGGACTACGCGATCTACTACGCCAACAGGGAGGAGGCGGCGGAGATGCTCTTCCTGCACGTGATGACGATACTGGAGCACGAACCGGTCTTCTACGGGGAGGCCGAGGTGATACTGCCCCCGTCCGACGACACGGTGAAGGAGGAGTTCCGGAAGTTCATCGAAGAGCGAATGGAGGTCGCCGGCCAGAGGATTCCGAGGATGTCCATATCGGTGCGCAAGGGGAGGGTCTACGACCAGATAGTCCGATTCGCCGAGGAGGAGGACGCGGACATCATCATGATCGGTCACCGGGGCTTGAGCCCGATGCAGCGCTTCTTCCTGGGCAGCGTGGCGGCGAAGGTCGTCGCCCAGGCGCCGTGCAGCGTGTACGTGCACCGGCCGAAGGAGAAGAGGGAGGATTATCGGTAGAGCCGCGCCATTGCGTGTATGGTGCAAAATACATTTTGCGGCGCGGACATACGAGGGCGAAGGTGGTACAATAGGAATACAATTTGAAGGGGAGGGCGCTAGCGCTAGCCCTAATAATCCTGGAAGGGAAGTTGATGTCCGATGAAGACGGAAAACGCTGTGACTGTGTCCGGGACGCTCCATCTGATCAAGGTCGACGCATCGACCGCCGGCAAGCCCAAGAAGTACCTGTCCTTCTCCATACGCCAGGAGACGCCGGGGGCGGATGGAAGCGTCCGTAAAGATTTTCTGCTGGCCAGGGTGTACGATCCGAAGCTCCAGGAGTCCTTCAGAGGGCTGGAGGAGGGGACGCTGTTGCGGGTGCGCGGGGATGTGCGCTCCTCGCTGGGCAGCGGCGAACTCTACATCAACGCGCTCGAGATAGAGAAACTGGTGTAATTCAAGCCTCGTTCTTTCAGTGCTGCCCGGGCCGACAGGAATCCGGCCCTTGGTGGTGGTCTTGTCTTTTTTTCAGCCGAATCAGACTGTCTTTAGGGGGAGATCTTACGAGATTCCGGGACTCTTTTCACCCTTACGCAATGACCACGATCCTCTTCTGGTCGCTGGCCTTCGTGACCACCCGGCTGGCGCTCCACCACTTTTCCGTGTACTCGCTGGGGTTTCTCAGGTACCTGGCGGCCTCCCTCACCCTGCTCCCGGTCGCGCTCGCCACGGGGATCAAGCCGCCCCGGCGGGAGGACATCAAGTGGTTCGCCGCGGCCGGTGCACTCGGTTTTTTCTTCTACATGATAGCCTTCAACAAGGGGTGCGAGACGGTGAACGTCTCCACCAGCAGCGTCATCATGGCCACGGTGCCGGTGATGACCGCTCTCTTCGCCCGCATGGTCTTGGGCGAGAGCCTCAGGGGAGTGCAGTGGCTGGCCATAGCCATTGAATTCGCAGGGATCGTCGTGCTCACGATGAAGGACGGCGTCTTCACCATAAACAGCGGCATACTGTGGCTGCTTCTCGCCGCCGTCTCTCTGTGCGCCTACAACCTGCTGCAGCGCTTCCTCACCAGGAGCTACTCCGCGCTGCAGGTGACCACCTACGGCATATTCGCCGGTACAATCATGCTGGCGGTCTTCCTTCCCGGTTCGATAGAAGAGGCGCGCACCGCCTCCGGAACGCTTCTATCCTACGTGGTCTTCCTGGGGGTATTCCCCAGTGCGATCGCGTACATAACGTGGGCCAAGGCCTTCATGAAGGCCGAGCGCACGTCCTACGTCACCAACTACATGTTCATAACGCCCTTCCTTACTACGCTGCAGGGCTTCCTGATCGTAGGAGAACTTCCGGACTCAGCCACCGTCGTAGGGGGCGCTATCATCCTCTCGGGGGCGTTCCTGTTCGCCTTCGCCTCAGGCAGGCCCGCCGACGCGGTAGAGTAGCGGGCTGCTCGGGACGACAAAACATAGGCCTTGCTCCTTTGCCTAGCGCACCAACAGCCAGCCTCCCGCGAGCAACAGCAGGATACCCGCCGCCCTGTACAGGTCGAGCGGGCGGACGGGCACGCCCAGCCAACCCTGCGTGTCGATCAGCACTCCCGTGAGAAGCTGCCCCACTATGATCAGTGCTATCATCGCCGCCGCGCCCAGGCGGGGCAGAGTGACGTTGATCGTCAGGAAGAGCACGACGCCCAGGGTACCGGAGACCAGCATGTACCAAGGAGCGGAGGCCCACTCGCCTATCCTCTCTCCGCCCCTTTGCAGCACCAGCATGAGGGAGAGCAGCAGCCCCCCAAGGTGGACTATCGCGCTGCCGGCCGCCGGGCCGATCCTCTGTCCCAGCGCACCGGCGAGAGGCGACTGCAGACCGACCGCAACGCCCCCGGCCAGCCCGATCAGGATTACAAGTATTGTCTCAAGCATGGACTATCTCCTCTCGTCGAGTCGAGGGTATCATACCACGCGCGCCGGGCTACGGTCAGTCAAGCCAGGTCAACAGCTTGATCTTCGTGACGCTCCTTCCATCGAGCGAGACGTAGAATTCCGTGTAACCCGAGAAATCCGTCCAAATAAGCGTCGATTCCTCGCAGAAGATGGGGGCTCCCGCTTCGAGAACCACATCCGACACGTCCGCCCCTATTTTCACTCGCTTGCCAAGCGTGAGGCCAGGTGCCGGAAGGTCGATTCCGAGCAGGCCGGAGCCGCCGTCCGACTCGAAGTAGATGAGCTCGAAGCCCGGATAGTTCAGAGTGTAGTAGTCGACAATGCTGCTGGGGTCGTGATCCGATGGAATGGGTATGTGTTCCTCCGAGGCGGGCTTGCCGAAGCGCTCTTTCGCTCCCTCGTGGTTATGTGGCAGCTGGTCCAGGACCGCCATGTGAAAGGCCTCGAACTGTTCGTAGACATCCATGTCGTAGGACCTGTCCCTATCCTCCTCCGTCAGAAACCGAACGTGATGCCCGTACACCCATCCCTCCACCGCGCCTTCAGCCATCACTCCGTACCAGGGGTGCTTGTCCCCCCTTCTTTCCTCCATCACAAGCAGGAAGTCGCCGTTCGACAGGCCGGAGATCCTGCCGGCGGAGGTCGACGGCTCGCTTCTCATATTCACTCCGTTTCCAGTCACCCTCGCCACCCTCATCGCCGCATCCGCCGAAGCGCATGCCGCCATGAGCACGCATGCCGCCGTCAGCCCCAAGAACGCCCCTCTCATCGTAAATCTTTTCACTATCGGATGCCTCCTTCGTCCTCTCTTTCCCCGCTGCTTTGCCAGCTTCGCAATGATAGTCCATGGAAGAAAGCCGCGCAACTGCACTCCGGGCGGGAAAAGGATATAATCTGCATGTGAGGGAGGGATGGCGGGATGAGGGAGAGACCTCTTGTCGGTGGAATAGAGGCGGGGGGGACGAAGATAGTCTGCGCGGTCGGGAGAGGGCCGGACGATCTGACCAGGGCCGTCTTTCCCTCGGGGTCGGATCCGGAGACGGCGCTCGGAGAGGTTCTCGGATGGCTGCTCGCTGAACAGGCGAGACGCGGGCTGCTGCGAGCCGTCGGGATAGGGTCGTTCGGCCCTGTGGACCTGGACCGCGCCTCTCCGCGATACGGCTTCATAACCTCCACGCCGAAGCAGGGATGGCGCGACACAGACGTGCTCGGCAGGGCGAGGCGCGCCTTTGCGAACGTCCCGGTCGCGTTCGACACGGACGTGAACGCCGCTGCGCTCGGCGAGAGGAGATGGGGGGCTGCGAAGGGGCTGGACGACTTCGTGTACATCACCATCGGCACCGGAATAGGAGCCGGGGTGGTGACTACAGGAAAGCCGGTACACGGACTGGTGCACCCGGAGGCGGGGCACATGCGCATCCCGCGCTTTCACGGGGACGGCTTCCCCGGAGTCTGCCCCTACCACGGAGACTGCTGGGAGGGGCTGTGCTCGGGGCCCGCGATGAAGGCACGCACGGGGATGGCGGCGACGGAGATCTCGCCGGACTCGGAGGCGTGGACGCTGGAGGCCCGCTACACGGCCCTCGCCCTCGGCAACATCGTCTGCACCCTGTCGCCCCGGCGCATAATCCTCGGCGGCAGCGTGCCGAAGGGCGGCCTGCTCGGCGCGGAGAGATTTTTCGCGATGGTGCGCGCCGATCTGCGCGACGTTCTAAACGGATACGTTGTGTCTCCCTCGCTGGAAGAGGGGATGGACGAATACATCGTTCCCCCGGGCCTGGGCGACGACGCCGGTGTCTGCGGAGCTCTGGCCTTGGCCCTGGACGAGCTGGACCGAGCAGGGCGATAGAGGGGATCCAGCGCCGGCGCCGCTCTGTGGCGGCCGCCCGTCGACTCCCCCGGAAAAAGACGGGGATGCTTCGCCCGAGAACCCGAAAGGAGTATAATAAGAAAAATTATTCCGAAAGGGGGCCGAAGCCCTTGGCTGCCTACTGTTCTGTGGACCCTTCCAGGATCTTGCTTGCCATGATGAAAGGAGTTGCTTGACTGTGCGCAGGTGGTTTTTAGCGGAGGCCGAGCTCCCGCTGGAGACGGCGGTGCTCGTCGTCGTCGGGATGACCGCGCTGATCGCGGGAACGCTGCTCCTCCCCGCGACGGCGGGTTTGACGCCCTACTACGAGAGCGGCCTGCATGGCCTTGTACTCTTCATATTTGCCCTGCAGACCATGCTGATGGGAAAAACCCCGTTCGGAGAGCTGCCGGCGTCCAGGGGGCTGCTGGCGGTCGGGCTACTCATCGCCTCGGCCGGCATAGTGACGTGCGTCATACCGTCCGTCCCGGACGGCGCGGTAAGGATCGCGCTCTTCATCTGCCTTACGCCCGGCGGTATGCTGCTGATGGCCCAGATGATCCTCTCTCCGCAGAGGTTCCGCCTCTGGGTCAGGACCGGCGGGGTGCTCAAGCACCTGCCCTATTCGTGCGCCGCCGTATACCTCCTCTCGATGGTGATAGGGGCGCTTTTATATGCAGACCAGTCCGCCTCCGTGCATTACCTGACCGCCTTCATGCTGATGCTGCAGGGTGGAGCGGTCATCCACCTTGCGCGACTGCTGGCCTCCGTCTACAGGGCCTACCCGCAGCCAGAGGAGGGGAGCGGGCTTCCGTTCGACAAAGGCATGCTTCTTCTGATGGGAGTCTTCCTCGTCCTGCTCGGAGCCCTGCTCGTCCCCGTGAACCTCGGCATCCTTCCATTCTCTCCAAGCGCCCAGCTCGGCCTGCTGATGGTGGTGAACTCGGTGCAGATGCTCGCCGCGGGCAGCACTCCCATAGGACCCTTCCCTCGTAGCAGGGCGATGCTGCTGCTTGGGCTGCTCTTTGCCGGCGCGGGCATAGTCTCGTGCGTGGTGCCCGACGTGCTTGTCCCGACCCTCACTATCCTGATAGGGGCCCTGAACGTGATCAACGGCCTTATGACTCTGCTGAAGGCCCTGCCGTCACTGAGCGCGACCAGGAAATCTCCGCCGCCGGAGCCGGTCGGGCGGGTCTTGCTCAGGCTCTTCGGCACGCAGGCGGTCATGGGCTGCGTCTCCATATTGTTCGGCGCGTCCATGCTACTGCCGGGCATCATACCGGGCCTCGTCATCAGCGTAGTGCTGATCGCCAACGGCGGCGTGCTCATCTACCTGCTGCGGGTGCTCTTCCTCGTAGACGATATCAAGAGGCTCGCAGGGGAAAAACCATAACTCAAGGAGGCTCCAAGACATGAAAAGCTTACAGATAATCATCCTGCTCTTCCTGCTGCTGCCGGCCCTTCCAGCGCTCGCCGAGACGACCACAAGCACGGACTCCGAGCGGACCGGGCTTGAGGTGACCGTCTACAACTCAGACCTCGCGCTGGTCAAGGACACCCGCAGCGTTTCGCTACCCGAGGGGGAGGGGGAGCTGCGCTTCATGGACGTGGCCTCGGCGATCAAGCCGGAGACGGTCCACGTAAAGTCGAAGAACAGGCCGGATGGCCTCGCAATACTGGAGCAGAACTACGAGTACGACCTGATCAGCCCGGAGAAGTTGCTTGAGAAGTTCGTCGGCAGAGAGATCAAGATCGAGCTGCGCAACGACTATCACGACAAATCCAGGATGGTCGACGCGAAGCTGCTGAGCGTCAACAACGGCATGGTCTTCGAGATAGACGGACAGATCTACCTTAACTATCCGGGGATGAAGATCGTCCCCTCTATCCCGGACAACCTCTACGCCCGCCCGACACTCGCTTGGCTGTGCGCCAACTCCTCCAAGGAGCCGCACGAGATGGAGGTCTCCTACATGACCAGGGGAATGAACTGGAAGGCAGACTACATCCTGGTGCTGAGCGGCGACGACAGGACCGCGGACCTCACGGGCTGGGTCACGATCAACAACCAGAGCGGTGCTCGCTACAACGACGCCGTGCTCAAGCTGATCGCGGGCGAGGTCAAGGAGGTCCGAGACATCATGCCCCCAGCCATGTACATGGGCAGGGCGGCCATGCCCGCGCCCGCCGCGCCGCCCTCCTTTCAGGAGGAGGAGTTCTTCGAGTACCACATCTACAACCTCTCGCGCAGGACCACCATCGGCCAGAACCAGACCAAGCAGATCAGCCTGCTGGAGGCCTTTGACTCGAAGCTGAAGAAGGAGCTCATCGCGGGCGGGTCGGTCGACTACTTCCGCTCCCAGTACAGGGGAGGGCGCATCAAGCAGAAGGTGAACGTGGTGATCTCGTTCAAGAACTCCGAGGAGAACAACCTCGGCATGCCGCTGCCCAAGGGGATAATCCGCCTGTACAAGAAGGACTCGAGCGGCAGCCTCCAGTTCATCGGCGAGGACAGAATAGACCACACTCCCCGCGACGAGGAGGTACGGCTGACCGTGGGCGAGGCCTTCGACGTGGTGGCCGAGCGACGCCAGACAAAGTACAAGAAGATAGCGGAGAACGTGATAGAGACATCCTGGGAGCTTGTCGTCAAAAACCGCAAGAAGGACGAGCCTGCGACCGTGTCGTTCATGGAGAGGGTCTACGGTACCTGGGAGGTGCTCTCATCCTCGCAGGAATACGAGAAGACGGACGCGTTCGGACTTCGCTTTGATATAACAGCGGAGCCGGGCGAGGAGAAGGTCGTCACTTACACCCTGCGCAACCGGTTTTAAATAAACTCGTGCGAGGCTGTTGCACAACCCCTGTGCAGCAGCCTCTTGAACCATTCGTTGTAACTGTAAGGGAGGCTCTGATTCAGCGTTTTGAGTATCTGATAGAGTCCTCGTGGAAAACATGTAAGAGGCTTCTTGTGCAGACGGAGGGGTACGACAGAGAAGTAGGCCCAAAGAGTCTTTTCCGGCTTGCAGGAAGTCTCGGCATGCTTGATGCGGAAACCTGGATAACTTTCTGGGACGCCCGCCTCGGCACTTCACACGACTACAGCGAGGAGAAAAGCGCCATGTTGCTCTCCCATGCGGAAAATCTGGAGGAGCAGGCGACTCTTCTTCTTGACGCTATGCGTCTTAAAGGGGCGTCGAACTCAGGGGGCAGAGAATGAAGGATTGCCTGGACATTAAAGAAAAACACCTGGCGACGTTGCTGCAAATCCTGAATGAGCATGTGCCAGAGCGGGAGGTATGGGCCTTTGGCTCCCGGGTCTCGGGGCACGCCCATCGGGGCTCTGATCTTGATCTGGTTCTTGTTGGAGCGGAGCCTGTCCCGATAGAGAGGCTCGGCGCTCTCCTGGACGCTCTTGAGGAGTCCTCACTGCCCTTTTTTGTCGATGTGTTGGACTGGCGTGGGATTCCGGCCTCCTTCAGGGAGAATATTAAAAAAGAGAGGATTCTTCTTAAGAAGCCAACCTGAGAGAATGTCTCTTCCGTTGAGTCCTGCTGAGTCCTGCCTATTTCTCAAATCGCTTAAGCATGGCGCTGTAGAAGCCCTCTAAATCTTTAAGCCTGTGAACCAGGATGGATTTCAATATTTCGATGTCCAGCGCCTCGTAGTCATGCACGGCGATATTTCTGAAGCCCGTCATTTTTCTCATCTTCTCCGTTAGCTGATCATCAATAACTCCGGCCTGTTGCAGCAGGGTGAAGTTTCCGGCGGCGGTCTCGGGAATGCCCAGGTGCTCCGAGGCTGCCCCGTGAGCGGCCATGTCGATGGCGGCCTGAACCGCCCGCTGGAGGTTGAGGACAAAAATGTCCTGCTTGTCTATGTCCTCAAGGCTCTCAGGATCAAAGCCGGTGACCTCGGCTATCCGCGCCAGGCATCTCTGGATTGTCGCCGCTTTCAACAGAATCACATCCCGGTCAGCCATAGATTCTCCTCCTCAGCACAGCCTCTTCCAGAGGGGCGATTATTCGCTTGAAATCATGGTATTCGTTGACGGTCCTGACGAAAAACTCCTCGTAATCTCTCTTTGTTCCAAGTATTTGAATTCCCGTTTTAAGAACCTGCATCTTTATTATGGAGCCCGCGCTGTTCAGGGAGATCAGGTCGGCATCCCGCCTCAGATGCTCTTCCAAGCTGGTGCGCAGGTCCACTAGTTCTAGGGAAGAAGGGGGCGAAGCAAAAAGAACCGCCACGTCCGCATCGCTGTCGGGACGGGCAGTCCCACTGGCCATGGAGCCGAAGAGGAAGGCTAGGCGGACGTTATCGTCCCCCTCGAAGAAGGCTTTAATCGCCTCTTTCACAGCGTCTTGCAAAGTTCTCCCTCCTTTAACCTGTTATGTCCGTAATTATACACGAGCGGAAACGCCCCGCAGGCTGAAGGCCTGCGCACGTCACGAGCTTAATCCCCTATTCCCTGCCAGTTGCATGCTAGAATGTTGAATATGGAGCGGCGAGTAAAAGATAAACGCTTTAACGGCGCTGTCCGTTCTGTTGGAAGGAGGAGCTTGAAATGACAAAGAGCGCGCTTGTGCTGCTTGAGGAGGAGAGGCGTTGAGCGAAAGGGGCGGGAAGTCCCTGATCGCCTTGCCTTCAGGAGCGGCGGGGTGCTGACGGGCGGCAAGGAGGCGGCTCTGAAGGAGCTTTTCGGCTTCGACGGCTTCAGGACCGGGCAGGAGGAGGTAATCGACTCCCTTCTTGAAGGGCGCGACGCGGTGGGGATAATGCCCACCGGCGCGGGAAAGTCGCTCTGCTTTCAGCTCCCCTCCCTGATCTTCGAGGGAGTTTCTCTTGTCGTATCGCCGCTGATCTCTCTGATGAAGGATCAGGTGGGCGCCCTTCGCCAGTCCGGCGTGGCGGCGGCCTATCTGAACAGCGCCCTGACCTACCGGCAGATGAGGGCAGTGCTCAAAAATGCATCAGCCGGGGAGTATCCGCTGCTCTACGTCGCCCCGGAGCGGTTGGACACGGAGGATTTCGTGGATTTCGCCCGTGGTGCGTCAATACCGTTCGTCGCCGTGGACGAGGCTCACTGCGTCTCCCAGTGGGGTCAGGACTTCCGCCCGAGCTATCTGAAGATAGGCGACTTCGTCCGGTCTCTCCCTTGCCGCCCCGTGCTGGGAGCTTTCACCGCAACCGCCACGCCACAGGTCCGGGACGACATTGTCAGGCTTTTGGACCTGCGCAAACCTCGATTGGTCACCACCGGTTTCGACAGGAAAAACCTGTACTTCGAGGTGCGGACTCCAGAGAGCAAAGAGGCTTCTCTGATGGAGTTCCTCGGCAGCCGCAGGGGGAAGAGCGGCATAATCTACTGCCTGACCAGGAGGGGAGTTGACGATGTCTGGGGAAAGCTCCTCAAGGCGGGTTACCCGGCGACGCGCTACCACGCCGGGCTGTCGCAGGAGGAGCGGCGCGAAAACCAGGAGCGCTTCCAGACGGACAGTGCGCCGATAATAGTCGCCACCAACGCCTTCGGCATGGGGATAGACAAGTCGAATGTGGGCTACGTGCTCCACTACAACATGCCGAAGAACATGGAGAGCTACTACCAGGAGGCCGGGCGCGCAGGGAGGGATGGTTCCCCCGCCGAGTGCGTGCTCTTTTTCGGCGGCCAGGACGTGATCACCAACCAGTTTTTCATAGAGAAGGACCGTGAAAACGAGGAGCTGGACTTCGAAACCCTTCAGAAGGTTCGCGAGGCCGACCGGAAGCGTCTGCGCCAGATGGTGGAGTACTGCCGCACTACGAACTGCCTGCGCTCGACCATCCTGGGGTACTTCAGCGATGACGCCCCGGACTCGTGCGACAATTGCTTCAACTGCACAAGGGAATTCAGGATGGAGGATATTACCATCCCCGCCCAGAAGATTCTGTCCTGCGTGCTCAGAATGAAAGAGCGCTACGGAATAACCCTGCTGATAGACACGCTGCGGGGCAGCCGGAGCAAGCGCATTCTGCAGCTGGGGCTGGACGGGCTTTCCACCTATGGCATTATGAAGGACGAGAGCCGTGAGTCGCTTCGGGGAAAGATAAACTTTCTGGTTTCCAGGGGGTTTCTGGACGTAAGCGACGATACCTTCCCCGTGGTGAGGACCACCCCGCAGGCGAAGGGAGTCCTATTCCGGGGGGAAACGCTGGCGATGCCCGTGCCTGTTAAAGAGCCAGTGCCGGAGATGCCCGCAGCAGCTCCGAACCTTTTCGGAAAGCTACGCGCCCTGCGAAAGGAGATAGCGGCCGCCCAGGGAGTGCCCGCGTTCATGGTCTTCTCCGACGCAACTCTTCTCGACATGTGCGGAAAGAAGCCCCAAACGTCCGACGAAATGCTCAAGGTCAACGGAGTGGGGCTGGTGAAGCGGGATAAGTACGGAGAGGCCTTTCTCAGGCTGCTCCGAGAGCACGTCTCTTGACGAGTAGAAGGCGGCGGAGTTCACCCTGCGCAACCGGTTTTAATAAATACACATAGAGGGTATAATATCCGCATCCGAGTGATAAAGGGAGGGTGATGGATGGTGAAACAGTTCGACATCATAGTGATAGGAATGGGCCCGGCGGGCATGGCCGTCAGCGCGATGGGCGCCGCGATGGGGCTGGACGTGCTGTCCGTCGAGAAGCACAAGGTCGGCGGAGAGTGCCTCAACTGCGGCTGCATCCCCAGCAAGGCCCTGCTGAAGGCCGGGTCGGCGCTTCACTCCGCGAGGGACCTGGCCAAGTTCGGCTTTGACGCTGATCTGACGGTGAAGTCCGCCGACCCGATGGGGGTCGTCCGCGAAAAAATCCACAGGATAAACGACAAGAAGTTCCAGTCGGCCTTCGAGCGAGCCACTCTGATCCCCGGGACGGCGGAGTTCGTCGACGACCGGACAGTGCAGGTGAACGGCGAGTCGTACACTGCGAAGCACATATTCATAGCGACCGGGACGGAGCCGTTCGTGCCCCCCATTCCGGGGCTCGCCGACGTCCCGGATATACTGACGAACACGAACATGTTCGAGATAGAGAAGATACCCGAGTCGCTGACCATAATCGGCGGCGGCGCGATAGGCTCCGAGATGGCGCAGGCCTTCACTCGCCTCGGCGCCAGGGTGACGATGGCCCACATGGACCCGCACCTCGTCCCCCCGGCCGACGAGGAGGCCGCGCGAGTGCTGGAGGAGGCCTTCGCGGCGGAGGGGATAAAAGTCCTCAACGGCGCGAAGATCACCGCCGTCGAGATGAAGGGCGGCAAGATAATCACCCGCACCGACAAGGGGGACATGACCTCGGACCGCATACTCGTCGCAGCCGGGCGCAAACCTGCGCTTGAGGCCCTGAAGCTCGGGAACGCCGGGATAGAGCACACCAGGCGCGGCATCACCGTGGACGGCTACATGCGGACCAGCAAATCGCACATCTACGCGATAGGCGACTGCAACGGGCAAAGCCTGCTCTCTCATGCCGCCATGCACCAGGGGATGCTGGCCCTGATGCACGCTCTGTCGCCCCTGTCTCTGCCGATGCTCAAGCGCGAAAGGTACGCCGTGCCGTGGGCCGTCTTCACCGAGCCGGAGATAGCGCAGGTCGGACTCACCGAGGCGCAGGCCCGCGAGCTGGACGTGGCCGAACAGGTCGTGAAGAAGGAGTTCCGCTCCTACGGCCGCACCGTTGCCGACGGCCGCCCCGAGGGCTTTATCAAGGTCGTCATGGACGCCAGGGGCAGGATCAGGGGGGCAACCATAGTCGGAGAGGCCGCCAGCGAGCTGATCCACGAGTGGACGATGGCCATACAGTACAAGAAGAAGATGCACCACGTGATGCTGATGCAGCACGCCTTCCCGTCGATCTCCATGATAAACAAGATGCTCGCCGAGGACTGGATGATGGGCAAGATGAAGGCCGGCTGGATCAGGAAGCTGGTGGGAATGCTGAAGTAGCGGGACGGGCGCTGACATAGGGGGAGGGACCTCAAGAGCAAACTCGCTTCACGAGGAGATCCCTCCCCTCGTCGCTGCGCTCCTCGGGATAGCGATCGACACGAACGGAAAAACCGCTCGTTCGGTCGCCTGCTTATGTCATCCCGAACGGCGCGAAGCGCCGGAGGGATCTCTGTACGGACAATCTCCTTGGGATTACAAAGGCGGTCCCGAACGAGCGATCAAAGAGCGTAGGTTTACCTGTCGTTGTTACACCGGTTCTCGGTTTCGTTCCCGAGTCGAGCCTCTTTTTTTACCAGACGAATGTCGATTTCGCAGCCCACTGCTTTGGCATACTTTTTCAGCGTCTGAACCGAAGGAGAGTGTCTTCTCCCCGATTCAAGCCGAGAAATCGCGCTTTTGCTGGTCTTCATGGACTCAGCGACATCCTCTTGAGTGAGTCCGGCCTTGATTCTGGCCGCCAGGAGCTCGCGAGCAAGCTTATACTCATCCTCCAGAGCGTCATATGCGGAGTCGAATCCTTGCCTCTCCGACATCCTTGCCAGGAAACCCTCGTGATCGTGTGGCACCGGTCTATACTCGCTAACGGTCATGGCGCACCTCCTTCAATCTGCGGCGGGCGATGTTCAAGTCCTTGCGCGGCGTGGAACCGGTTTTCTTCACAAAGGTGTGGAGTATGACCAGCCGCCGACCCGTCATGTAACAGTACAAGGCTCGCCCGCTTCCCTCCCGCCCTCCGGGGCGCAATTCAAACAGCCCGTCTCCCATCGATCGCGAAAACGGCATGCCCAGCTCGGGGCCGAACTCCATAAGCATCTCGACAATCCGGGCATAATCGGCGAGAATGCCGACAGGCCAAGCTTTTATAGCGGCGTGAACCCGTTCATTAAAGTATTCGATGGAATAGCCAATGACCGCATGTTATCAAAATGAGAACGAACGTCAATGGACGATTGCGACTTGACTTGGACGATTGAGCTGTCGCCAAGAGCGGAGAAGGAACTCGAGTACTGGTCGGACGAGGATTGCAACCCTCTCTTCGTCCCGATGTCCATTCATTCTGTCATCCCGAATGGCGCGAAGCGCCGGAGGGATCTCGGGGGCAAACTCGCTCCAAACCGAGATCCCTTCTCCCGCTGGTCGTCGGGATGACAAAGAGGCAGTTTCTCGGGATGACATAAAAGGCCACTCCACGGGACGACAGTCGCCCCGCGGACCAAGCGGAGCTCTGTGGTACATGGCGCCCAAATCGTACTGGGCCCAGACGTCTCCTTAGCCGTTGTGGAAAAGCGAGACAAGCATGGCCTAGCCCTCGCATTGCCGTTTCCGGCGATTGCAATATCGAGGAGGCGAAACGCGAGGAGGCTCTCTTCACCCCTCTCCGCACGTCAAATATATCAGACTGAAGTGCCTAGCCTGAAGAATTCCTCTTGATAAATAACTATCATGTGATAGTATGGCGGCAATTCAACAGTCTGTTGTCAAGATGACGGGCTTAGGCAAGGAGGGGTTTCACGTGAGCAAGGCGCGCGGATTTGGCGGGAGGTATTTTTTTCTGGCGGTTTTATTGATCGTCTTCTCTCTTGTGCTTCCGGCGCAAGGCGAGGGGGCTGTGAAGTATGTCGTGCCCGAGGGCAGCGGGGACGGAAGTTCCTGGACAAAAGCAATGGGCGAGGAGACGTTTAGAACGGCGATCAAGTCGGCCGCTCCCGGCACCGAATTCTGGCTTGCCGAGGGCGTGTACACCCCTGAAGCCGATGAATCCTTCGAGCCCGCCATTGGCGTATCCATCTACGGCGGATTTAAAGGAGACGAAAGCTCCCCGGACGAGCGGACCCCGGGGGCGAACGCCACCACCTTGAGAGGCAGCGGCGCGTCGGTGCTCAGGTTCGAATACTTGCCGGACGGGAATGCGCCGAATGCCCTTGACCGCATCGTCGTGGCGGACAACGGGGAAGACTATGACTTTGTCCTCGACTCGCTCACCATCACCCTTGGGAAATCAAAAAAAGGTTCCTATAAAGAATTTGGCGGGGGAGTCTCCTGTCGTGACAACAGTAAATTGCTGGCCAGGGACTGTATCTTCATTCGGAACGAATCAATTTACGGCGCTGCTGTTTGCTTGTACGAAAAGGCGATGTTTGTCGCCGAGCGTTGCGTTTTTCAGAATAACACTGCTGAAGATTCCGGCGGCGCGGTTTTCGCGCAAAGCGATGCGACATTCAGCGCCAAAGATTGCACCTTCAAGTCGAACAAGGCAAACGGCGTGTTGGGCGGCGGCGCGGTTTACTTGGCTCCAGACACGGCATTCAGCGCCGAGGGATGCACCTTCGCGGGCAATACCGCGAAATTGTACGGAGGCGCTGTTCTAGGACTCAAGCACAGGCCGACCACCGTCGTGAACTGCACCTTTGCGGGAAATTCAGCGGGCGAGGGAGGGGCGCTGTTTAGTATCGACGACGTCAGGGTGATGAACTGCACCTTCATGGACAACAGCACTGTTGATGGAGTTGGAGGAGAGTCAATAAAGGCCTCTGCCGGCTTGACCGCCGTAAACAGCATCTTCTGGGGCGAGGCTCAGGGCGAGCAGATCGCCGGCCATGATCCGCTGGATGCTCCTGTGGTGAAGTGAAATACTGCATCATAAAGGGCGGATATGACGACGACGATGAAGAGAACCATATCATCGACGAAGACCCGAAGCTTGGCGAGCTTGCGGATAACATTGGCCCGACTAAGACCATGGCCCTGCTGGCGGGAAGCCCGGCAATCGACGCCGGCACTTCCGAGGGCGCCCCCGCTACGGACCAGCGCGGAGTTAAAAGGCCTCAGGGCTCGGGGATCGATATCGGGGCCTACGAGTTCATGCACTTCCCAGGCGGCGGCGGTGGCGGATGTTCGGCCGGGGGAGGGGGCGCTTCGACCCTGCTGCTGCTTCTGCCCTTCGCCGTCTTGCTATTCAAGCAGAGGTGACGCGGTCCGGATCGCGTGAGGCGCTGGAGGGATCTCTGGCCTGGTGAAACAAAACAAGATCCCTCGGCGATGAAACCGCCTCGGGATGACAGAGAGAAAACGCTCGGGACAGGGAGTATTCTTTTATCCTGAGGAACAACGCTACTAGCAGAACTCCGGTCGTCCTGAAAGACGGCGGGAGGATGGGCTGGCCTGGAAGCCTTTCCGTCCTCCTGCTGTCTTTTGCTTTTGATACTGGGAGCCGCTTGCTACGACTCGATCGCGACCTTCTTCATCTTCTCGGCCTGCACCTGCTCCGCGACCTCGACCGTCAGCACGCCGTTCTTGAAGCTTGCCTTGGCGCTGTCCGGGTCGACTTCGACCGGGAACTGGATGGAGCGCGACACCGATCCGAAGTAGCGCTCGCAGCGCAGCACGTCGCCCTGCTCGACCGACTTCTCGTCGCACTTTTCCGCCTTGAGCTCGAGCCTGTCCTCGAAGACGTTCAGCTCCACCTTGGACGGGTCCACGCCGGGAAGCTCGAACTCTGCGAAGACCTTCCCGTCCTTGCGGTAGAAGTCTCCCCTCGGGACGGCGGGCATCCTCTCGGCATCGGCCGCATATCCCACGTCGGACGTGAAATCCCCGAAGACCCTCATCATATCCCGCATCATCCTGTCCATAGAGGGAAAAACGTTCAGTGGCAATCCGTTGTCGCTTGGCCTTATTGCAAGAAATCTACGTGACATAGTCAACACCTCCGTCTATTATTGACCTTTATTGACCTACGATACTATTATATACGTCAGTATTGGTCAGGCAAGTGTAGATAATCGGTGTCAGGCGTATTTAGTGGCAAATATCAAGAAATATCAGGGTGTATCTCTTGTTTTCGTACAATATCATTCCGAGGGAACTGGTTCTAGCCGTCCTCAGGATACTCCGGATGGGATAGAATGAGAGTTGGCTGCGCTGTTGAGAAATCAGATAAGGAGCTGATCAAGGTGAAAGTAGTCGTTGCAAAACCCCTTCCCGTTTATCCCGCCCCCGTCTTTCTGGTGGGCGTGTACGACGAAGAGTCTCGCCCCAGCGGCATGATCGCCGCATGGGGCGGAGTGTGTTGCTCGGAGCCGCCGTGTATCTCCATCGCTGTGCAGAGGTCGCGGCACAGCTTCGGCGGCATTGAGGCGCGGAAGGCCTTCACGGTAAACATTCCCTCCGAGGCGCAGGCCGCACAGGCGGACTACTTCGGGATATTCTCCGGGCGAGACCGGGACAAGTTCGCCGCCGCGGGGTTGACCCCCAAGCGCGGAGAGCTGGTCGACGCCCCGCTGGTGGAGGAGTTTCCCATATCGTTCGAGTGCGAGGTCGTTCACTCGGCGGAGCTCGGCTCGCACGTGCTCTTCGTCGGAAAGGTCGTCAGGACCTGGGCGCTGGAGGAGTGTCTGAACGACAAGGGGCAGCCGGATCCGCTCAAGGTCCGTCCGCTTGTATTCGCGCCTCAGTACGGCCTGTACTACGGCCTGGGGGACAAACCGGTGGCCGACGCGTTCTCCGTCGGAAAGAGCATCGAAAAAGACTGATAAACAGAGGAGAGGGGAGGGATCCGGTGTAAGAGTGCCTTAAAGGCAGATCCCTCGTCGCAAGCTCCTCGGGATGACAACAAGAGAGTAGCTCCTCGGGATGACATAATTGGGGCGGCTTGCTTGGTACTACGGGGGGTTGTCATCCCGAACGACCAGCGGGAGGAGGGATCCGGTGTAAGGGTGCCTTAAAGGCAGATCCCTCGTCGCAAGCTCCTCGGGATGACAACAAGAGAGTAGCTCCTCGGGATGACAACAAGAGAGTAGCTCCTCGGGATGACAACAAGTGAGTCGCTCGTTCGGGACGACATTATCGACCCTCATGCCGGCCGTTTGCGTTATGGAGTAACCGTAGCGTCTCGGGGTATTCCGGGTCGATTACGATTCGATGAAGTAGCTTCCTGCGGTCTTCCGTCCAGGGAAGGGATCGGTTTTTAATCCACGAACTCGGGAAGATAGCCCCTTTCCAGCTCCCTGAACTTTTCGAAGCCCACCAGCTCTTTGAACTCCGAGAATGGCGCCACCAGTTCTGTCCTCCCTTCTGCTATCTTGTCGTCTTTTATTGCCTCCAGGTAGGTCGTCATGCCCCTCACCGCGGCAAACAACGGGCCCACCGGGATGCTCACTCTTCCCACGCCGATCTCGCGCAGCCTGTCGATGGAGACCAGGGGGGTCTTGCCTCCAGTGACCGCATCCATGAGGTTGATGCTTACGGGCGCCTTGATCTCCCGGACCGCTTTCTCTATCTGCTCCACCGACCGCGGCGCCTCCACGAAGACGAGGTCCGCCCCGGCGTCTGCATAGGCGTTCGCCCGCCGGATGGCCTCGTCGATCCCGGTGACGGCTATGGCGTCTGTCCGGGCGTTTATTACAAAGTCCGGATCCAGCTGGTTCCTGGCATCGCGGCACGCTTTTATCTTAAGGACCATCTCCTCGATGGGGATGATCTGCTTTCCCTCGAGGTGCCCGCACCTTTTGGGAAACACCTGGTCCTCTATGTTCATCCCGGCCGCGCCCGCTTTGATGAACTCCCTGGTCACGTGCATGGCGTTGATGCTGTTCCCGTAGCCGGTGTCCGCATCGGCCATTACCGGGATGCTCACCGCGTCTACGATGTTTTTTGTGAAGTGGACTACGTCGCTGAAGCCGATGAAGGCCATGTCGGGTAGTCCCAAGTATGTGGCCGAGAGTCCGAAGCCGCTCACCTGCAGGGCTTTGAAGCCGGCTCTTTCGATCAGCATGGCCGAGATGGCGTCGTGCGCCCCCGGACAGACGAGGGCCTTTCTCTCGAGGATCATGTTTTTTAGCATTGTGGTCTTTTTCAAGTTACAGTCTCCTCTCTGTTTGTCGTTCATACAGCGGGATTGCCGCTTGCAGCGCCGTTGGAGCGCACTTTTCTGTCAACGAGGAACGCTGTCCCGAGCATCGCGAGCCCGATCACGGAGAGCATCGTCTCCGGGAAGAGCAGAAGCAGTCCCGCTACCGCGAAGGCGCCGCAGATCAACGGGTTGATCGCGCATTCCCTGTAGCTGAACAGTCCGTAGGCGATCGATATCGACCCTATGAACGCCGTGCTGCCGTGGATCAGTATCTCCGACCAGGGCGCCCTTGCGACCAGCGCCGGGTTTACGGCGAAGAAGTAGGGCAGTATGAAGGCCACTATCCCCAGCCGGACGGAGAAAAACCCCGTCTTGACCCAATTCGCCTTGGCGATTCCCGCCGCCGCCACGGCCGCGGTGCATGTGGGTGGCGTCACGCCGCCCAGGATCGCCCAGTAGATGAAGAAGAAGTGGGCTGCTACCGGGTCTATGCCAAGCTTGAGAAGAGGGGGTACAAGTATCGACACCGAGAGGACGTAGGTGGGAACCGTGGGCAGGGAGGTTCCAAGCAGGAAGGGCACGATGGTGGCGATCAGTAGGGAGAAGTAGATGTTCGTCCCTCCGATGTCCAGGATCACGCCGCTCACCTTGGGGGCTATCCCTGTGAGACCTATCAGGTTGACCAGCATGCTCACCGAGACGAGGATGGGCACGAGCTGCGCCACGTCGCGGCCTCCCTCGGAGAGAGCGGAGACTATGAGCTTCAGTGTCTGCTTCATATCCCTCTTGAGCATGCCTAGGATGAGGAAGACTAGCAGAGCCGAGAGACACGCATAGAAGCCCGCCAGCTGCAGGGGCTGTCCGACGGCGATGAGGTAGAGCAGCACTCCCGTGGGGATTATCAGGCCGGCGAGCCTCTCCAGGGTGAGGATGTCCCTCCACTTGGGTATCTCCTCCGGCGGCAGCCTGTCGATTCCCATGCGCAGGGTCCTGAAGTGGACGCCGCTGAAGACGCCCGTGTAGTACAGCAGGCAGGGGAGCAATGCGTAGCCAATGATGTGGAAGTACGAGATGTTCAGAAACTCGGCCATCATGAAGGCGGTGATGCTCATGATGGGAGGCGTGATGCCGCCCCCCGAGGAGGCTATGGCCTCCACCGCCCCTGCGAACTCGGGCTTGTAACCAAGGCGTTTCATAAGAGGTATGGTATAGCTTCCCGTGACCATGACGTTGGCCACGGAGCTCCCGGAGATGCTCCCGAAGAGGGCGCTTGCCACGACCGCGGCCTTGGCCGGGCCGCCTGTGTACTTGCCCGTGATGGCCAGTGCCATGTCGATGAAGGTCCTGCCTCCGCCGGTCGCGGAGAGGAGAGAGCCAAAGATGATGAACATTGAGATGAAGGTGGCCGACATCCCCGTGACGCTTCCGTATATCCCCAGGGGGGAGTAGTAGAGGGAGCTGAGGATGTACTCAAGGTTGAGGCCCCTGATCTTCCAAATACCCGGGAAGTGCTTGCCTGTGAAGATATATGCTAGGAGCAGGACGACCATTATCGGGATCGCGTATCCCACTGTTCTGCGGGCGGCCTCGAGAACCAGCAGCACCAGGATTCCCCCGAGGACGAGGTCGACCGTGCTCGGCTCGCGCATCCCCGTATACATGTTCAGCGCCTCCGCGAAGGCGTTTATATTGGCGACGAGAAGCGCGACCACCAGCAGGACGTCGAGAAGGGTTATGCCTTCATCCTGGTCGTCCCTGTCCGCTTTGCGCGAGAAAGGATAATAAAAAAAGGCTATTGAAAGACCGAACGCCACATGTATGGCCCTGAACTGGATGTCCAGAAAGCCGGTCAGGTAGATTGGCGCGAGAAGCTGGAAGAGCGCAAGGAGAAGGCCAAGAAAGAATATGACCTTGGTCTTGTATTCGCCGAATGATGAAAAGAGCATATCGTTTCCCTCCCGGAATCTCCCGGCCGCGCCGCGGCGCGGCCGGGAGAGAGTATTGCCTTATCGCGCTATTCCTTGTACTCCGGCGGAATGAAACGCTCGGGAACCTCTATTCCCTGTTCCTTGGCGTAGCGTATAAGCCCCGCATGGGCAGGAACCACGTCGTCGCCCGCGTTCTTGAAGTAGTCTCCCACAGGGTCGAAGCCCTTGACCGGGCCGTAGGCGGCGACCACCTCGTCGAATCCCTCGACATAGGCCTTGACTATCTGGTAGCCGATCTCCTCCGGCATGGACGCGGTCGCGACCGCTCCGGCTATCGGGCACTCCTCCCAGATGGGTCCGACGTCGGGGAAGTCCACTATGCTCCCCTTTTCACGCTCAAGGAAGGTCATGTAGGGGATCCTCTCCTGGATCTTCTTGACGTCCTCCTCGGAATACCCCACCACTGTCAGAGGGGTGGTGAGATTGACTTCGATGAGGGCCGCGTCGATGTTGTTGAGTCCGCTGGATTTCTGCATGCCGACTATCCTGTTCTCCTTGAGAGCCGTGATCGCGTCGCCTAGCGCGGACGGGACCAAGTCTATCTCGTGCCCCAGAATTTTGTCGTAATCCATGATGTAGGCGGCCGAGGCGGAGCCGGGGATGCCGGGGCAGAACCTCTTGCCCTTGAGGTCGCCAAAGGATGTGACGCCGGAATCCTTGCGGACGTAGAGCCTGTCCGCGAAGATGTTTCTAAGGAAGAGCCAGCGCACGTCCTTGAACTGCTTGCCCTCGAAGCCTTCGATGCCCTTGTAGAGCTGCAGTGATCCGGGAAGGTCGATGGCCATGGCGTAGTCGAAGACCCCGGCGCTGAGCTTTCTGAGGTTGTCCATGCCCGCGCCGCTTTCGACCACCGTCACCTGGATGCCGTTGTCGGCCTTGTTGACCAGGTTGGCCGCGGCGACGCACCAGGCGTAGACTCCCGATGTCGAGGAGGTGCTGCCCATATTCAGATGCACTTCCGCTCCTGCGGCGCCCGCGAAGAGCATACCTGCGAGTACCGCGGCGAACACCGCTGTGAACATGATTTTTTTGCGCGTCATACTTTTCGTACCTCCTGTCATTATTTGATCCTAAAACGATGTGTTTTGTCCGACCTACCACTCTCCTTTCGCTTTTCGCCTCATTCGGGGAGGATGAAGGTGCCGTTTTTCTTAAGGTATTCGACGAGACCTCCCTCTTCCAGAATGTCCAGCATCACGGGGGAAAGAGGCGCAAGCGGAACTACGAGCCTCTTGCCAGGCAGCTCGGTGTGGTTTCTCTCGATATCTACCGTGACCTCGTCCCCCGCCTCCATGGCGTCAGTGTCGCAGATGAAGGCCGGGATGCCCTGGTTGATGGCGTTTCTGAAGAATATCCGGGAGTAAGACTTGGCGAGTATCGCCGCTATTCCCGCGTATTTTATTGCGATGGGCGCCTGCTCCCTTGAGGAGCCGCATCCGAAGTTTTTGCCGGCGACCACGATGTCGCCTGGGCGGACACGTCCGGCGAACCCGGGGGC
>JAAYLU010000119.1 GCA_012521675.1 Synergistaceae bacterium
AAAGACTGCGTTCTCTTGGAGTGACACCATCTTTTCTTGAAGCTTGGCGTATTTATCAAAGATACCTGCCAAGCTGTCAACCTTATCCATCAGCTCGTCGATTTCTTTCAGGTCTTCTGCTTCCAGTCCACTCAACTGGTCGGAGTATTGCTTGATACCCTTCATCGCTTCTTGGAAGTTAGGCGCTTGCGCTACCCTGCCGGATTGTCTTGCTGCGTTCAGTCTTGCAAGATGATTTTCTTTTTTCATAAAGTCGTTCTCCTTTAATTATGTTATTATTTAACGATACAGTTTAAGTCGCCGTTCAGAGCATAACCATCACCTCTTTCTTTTAGAAGATTCTGTTTATGATCTCAAACAGATAGGTATTGTCGATTGTGAAATCAGGATTGCTTTCTTGTTCTTTCTTGATCGCTTTAATGGCTTGGTTGAAGTAATAGCTATCAACCCCAGCGAGCTGATCTTCAAAGACATCCAAGTCTTTCAGATCAAGTTCATTCAACTGCAAACACATCTTAAGATACTGGCCAGCGTTAATGAACCAGCCCCTTTGGATAAATTTACGTGACCGGATAATGCTACACAACGGATACTTGCTACCCATGTAATACAGTTCTTTGGTGATAATCGCCTCTAATGCTCTGGACGGGAGATCAACCTTATTCTCCTTGAAATCGTAAGAACAAGTACAATGGACAAAATCATAGTTTGTATGAATTTCCTCAACGCTACCATAGAACCGGATGACTAACTGGATCTTATCAGACAAGGAAATAGCATTGGTCGAAAAATACCTTGGCCTGTACTTGGGCCTATCATCAACTTCCTGCACATCAGGTTCGTCGTCATCAGTGTAAACAGGCTCAGACTCATCATCAATACCGTCTTCACCGTCCTCCAAAACAACCCCTACACTTTCAATAAAGGCGGTGATACGCTTGTCCTCGTCATGGTTGATGGTGACCTGCGGTTTGTTGGGGTACATTTCGTTCCACTTTTTCGCATAATAATCTGCGACAACAAGACAAGACTCGAACGTCTTAAAATAAATATCATAATCGTTCGGAGGCTCACCCGTAAGAAGCGACACCAATGCACCGCCTGTGACGATAGCGTTGTCCCTGACTACTTTTGCAACCACCGGATCGTCTATCGACTGAACCCAGTCCTTGAGCTTTCTGGACAAATGCTTTGCCATGTTTTTGCTATTCATACCTTACCTCCTCTCATATTATAATCCACTTACCTTCTCCTTGTCAATGGCCTTGGCTGGTTGAGTTTTGTCTTTTAGCTTCTGCTCAATCATCCCAGTCCTCTTTCAGTTTTGGCCTCCAAGTTTCTTTGGGCCCATAGACCATGCCGTGCTTTATGCGTAGCAGGACACGGATAGTGCGGTGATCGTTTTGGCGCTTGGCTCGTTCCAGCTCAGCCTCCAAACGTTCTGATAGTTGTTGTTCCACGTTAAGACATTCCATTTTTATTCCATCTCCTTACTGCTGCGTTGATCGACCTGCTCCACGATTCGTTTTTCGGGCGCATGATCGTTTCTTCGTAGTGACAGAACCGACAGAACACGACTAAGGCCCTGTCTGTTTCTGTGCTCATGTTAGTGTCTTCAAATACGACCAAACTCCATTCCTCGCATACTGGACAATCGTTAGCGTCCTTGATCGTCAGCAACTTCCTGCTCATTTGCTTCCATGCCTCCCGATTCTTTTATAATTTGTCTGACTAAATCGTGCGAATTTGTTAAAGTTCTCTCTATTAAGCGAGCCATCTTTCTTCTGTCCACAATCTCCTGTACGATAAAGCTAACTACAACCAACCCCACAAGGCTTCCAATTGTAATCCAGATCATTTCGAGTCTCCTGCATCTTTAATCGCTTTTACGAAATAGTACGTAACCGTAAAACCTATCATGAAATATAACGCAATCCACATTTTCGCTCTCCTCTCTTTGTGTTACAGTGTTAGTAACAGGATCCCCCACACCTCTCAATGATGTGTCCCAGGGGGAACGTTTTTCCCTTTACTTTCTTCTACTGCTTTTCTAAACTTTTCCTCTATCTCCAAAAACCTATCCCATTGTTCCGGCGACCAAGTCCAATCATCCCGGATGCCTTCAAATTCCTCCCGCTCCTCTAAATCTTCTTTTTGCCTGCGCAGCTCTTCTTTTCGTTCGTCATAGCACATCAGCACAAGCAAGGAAGCATAGTAAATGAACATAATCCCACAAATAACGAGCATGATGCCGCCCAAAACATTAACGATGACCATGGTCGAACCCTCCGTCTTATCCTTCTTTTGCCTGTTCGTTTTCAACGAACTCCTTTACCGCTTCAATGTCGTCCAGTAGATTGTATAAGGTATCCCTGGAATGCAGTAACTTGCCTACTGTGACGTCAAAAGTTTGGATCAGTTCTTCAATCGTGTCCTTAAATCCGTCAACTACATTTACAACAAAATCGCTTGGGTAGTCCTTGTCCAAAAACGCCTGGTAGCACTTGAGACCGCACTCAGTATATTCACTACAGTGGTTCTCGGCGAAGGCTTCAAACATAGAATCATCGTCTCCAACGTGTTCTATGATGCCAACCGGACAAATTTTGTTGCAGATCATCCAGTCAAGGATGTCTTCCTTGGAATGAAACGTTAACATCATATTGTTAATCTTTTGCCAAACTTTCATACTTTAGCTCCTTGTTGAAACATCACTATCCTGATGATGTCATCGGTTCCAACTTCCTCTTTGA
>JAAYLU010000120.1 GCA_012521675.1 Synergistaceae bacterium
CTCGCAACTCCTGCCGTCTGCAACAGCGTTCTCTCTCATGCGCTTATCGTTTTCGTCAGGTGTTTCCTTGAACTCATCAATGTCCATTATGTAATAAAGGCCGTCGTGGTATCGCATTTTCACGCCAGCGGTAAAGTTTGACTCTTTCTTCTTGGTAGCAGCAATATCCCAGCCCCTTTTGGTGTAGCCTTTTGTCGGCACATCGTCCACTTCTGGCATACACCCAGGTTGGAACAGATCACCCGCTTCCATGACATCCCAGCGCCCGTTCAACATCTGGGCCGCAAATACGGGATCGCCTAAATTCTCTAGGTCACGTTTGTATGACTCATAGTCTATGAACGGGTTGTCTTTCGGGAGCGCTTTCAGGTAGAAGGTGTCCTTGCCACCACCTTCAACGAACCGTTCTCGATAAAAGGCCACGTGCCTGCCGTTCGGGTTGGTTGCGGCACAAGCGTTGGCCGTCCAGCCGATCTGGAAGGCCCTAGGCGACTTCCTGCACCAACCCCCGATTTGCTTGGTATAGCTTTCAGGGTGGATCTCGGTCACCTCGTCAAAAATCATTAGGTCAATGTTCCCACCCTTATATTTCTTCCAAGAGTTTTCGTTGTCCAGTCCACAAAAATGGATAGTGCCACCGGAAGGGAATGTCAGGATCGCCTTTTCTTCATCATTCTTGATGTAGCGTGACTTAATCCGTGGTTCTATCCATTCATAGATTTGTTTGCCCACGCCTCCGCTAAAAGACTTGGCCTGTTTCTCTGACGTGAAGGCACGCACGTCAAGGCCGTACACGTCCGCTGTAGTCAATCCTAGGGCGGACAGCATATAACTCTTACCTGAGTTACCCGAACCGCCGTAGAGGGCCTCCTTGGGGATTATGGGGCGTCCTGCGATAAAGGATACGTCTAGCCCATGCTTATCGCCCAGATACATAATAAACTCACGCATAGGCGTGTACTTGGGTTGTTGGCGCATTATCATGAAAAAGGCTTGTTTGTCCGATAAGGAAAACCCAGGAGGGAGTAAAGGAGACAGTGTGGGCGTGAATAGCTCGACAAATTCCCTCTTTTCGTCTGTCGTCATAGCATTTATTACACTGTTTATATTGTCATGAATCGTCTGCATCATCCTCACCTACCTTTCCCTTATTGGCGGCCAGCTCGCCAAACAGGGACATGATACCTCTGATGTTCTGGACGGGCGTGATATAGCCTCCACCGCCTATATCGTCCGTACCATCTGGCATGTTAACGAACTGGAAGACGTTCACGTTTCCATTTCCATGCACCGCATTGATCTTGCTTGCGTGCGAAAACACCTCTCTGGCCCATCGGAAGATAGCGCTCCTGCCGTCAGCCCTGTCTTGGCATATGGCGTTGTATTCAGTTTCCGTCACGTCCAGCCTATCATACAAGTACAGCATGGCAGGGAAGTCACCGTTAAAGCCTAGCTCGCCTATGAGCTGATAGATGCTCTCTGCGACATACTCATTATCGCTATTGACTGGGCGCTTCCTAGTCACGATATTGGCCCAGACTGCCTTACCGATTGAGGAATTGTATATCTTCCCATCACCGGACAGGATGGGCTGCCGGAACTCCTCAAGGAACACACATAGCTCTGCGTAGTTCCTAGGGTATATATCCGCAGACTCGGAGAAGGCCATATAGTCGCCATGTTCACTTACTGTCCTCATTCTTCTTCATCCCATTCATCGCTTATTTCTTGGTTTCTTTTTGCCCTAAATTCTTCTAACGCTTTTGTTCTATCTTCCAGCGTAATGCTAGACCTTCGGTCAACTTCGTGGGCCAGTTCGACATGGTTTACAAGCCTATCAACAAGCTCGTCTGGGAACAGCCGCTGTTCAGAATATTGTTTGATCGCTATCTGGTCTGCTTCCTCAACGGCTATTTCCTCGGCGTCGCATATTGCTCTGAACAACACCTCTACACCGACCTCGAAGATCATGGTATCTGGATACATAGACTCAGGGCTAGGAATGTCTCGTCGCCTTCTTATGTAGTTAGACACAAGTGGGAAATAGTTTTCCCTGATGTACTTAGTTCTAGCCATTGTCAAGTTTGTGACCGAGATCTTTTTTCTTACCGTTGATTTCATTTAGATACACTCTCCCTTCTATGAGGTGTAGCTATACCTATTGTAGTCAGTATAGTTAGAATATTCCACCGTCTTATCAAGCCATTCATAATAAAACTGGATACAGCGAATTTCGGCGTCATTGATCTGAACCTTGACAGGCGCAGCCTTCCCGTTCTCGTCATAGGCCCTGACCGCCTTGCCTGTCTCGTAGGCATAATTGATAAGTGATTGTCGGTTGATGTCGTATTGCTTGCAAACCTTGGTCAGCTCTGCGATAGGAATGTTGGCGACTTTATTGTTGAACTCGTCGTAATCAAGCGACCCAACCGTGGTTCCATAATTATCGACCACGTTGCGCAAGTAGTCTGTATGTGTGGAGATCCAGTCAAGGATCTTGATATAGGCCCTCGCCCCGTCGTCCACTTCACCAGCGGACTTGACTTCTTTGGAGAACCAGTCTACGTCAAAGTCTGCGTCGAGCCTGATTGCAGACTGGGCGATTTCGTAGCCAGCCTGTAGGTAGCTTGAGTACAGGGCCCGCTTGCCTGTCACGCCCAATGCGATATATTGGTTGGTCAGGTTCGCTATGTGGGCCTTCCATTCGTCGGGGTGCTTCCCTCTTATTTCATTGATGATGTCATGCGGGAAATGACCATAATTATCGGAGAATCGGTGCACCCAATCAGTCAGAACTTGCTCGGAGATGTCGTCCATGTGCTGAACCTCCAAACAACGGGAGAAGGCGCCACCATCCATGGTATCTTCGACCATCCGATCTTCGTTGGTCAAGATAACAACGTTACACCAACTGCCGACCTCTCGAAACTGGCCCATCTGGTTGAGCCTTGACCGAGACTCACCGCCGGTAATGCCCATGATGTAGCGTGTTTTCTTGTACGGAAGATCGGCCTTGCTCCCCTTGAACTCGTCACGCTTTCGGATAACGTCGTCAATGAACAAGGGCATGTTGTAGAAGTATCGGTTACGCTCTTTATCAGACTTTTCTGTGGAGTCAGCCACACCGAACCAGCCATTAACATACTGGCCTGTACCAAACATGGAGGCGGCCACCTCGGTCATGACCGACTTGCCAGTACCTGACTTATGGTAGACGTTAAATGCGAACCCTTGCGTCTCACCACTGGTATCAACATATCCTAACAAGAGGCTTGCTACAGCCGCTCCCACGACAGCAGTCATGGCTCTTGTTGTGTTGCAGACTTCGTTGATAAGCTCACGGCTCTTCTCTTTGTCACCACCTGTGCTAGTCATTTTCAGGACGACATTCTTCTCGATATTATTACCATAAATCATAGTCACAGGATCATATTCATAGGGCAAAAAGACGGGATAGTTACCGGACTTCACCCAGCCAAGCCGGTTGGCGCTTCTGAATATCCGTGTCTGGCCGTTCTGTTTGTACCAATTTCGGATGTTGTCGATGTATTCCATGATGGTGCCAGCGTTCTGCGAATTAACCGACAGCCCACACGCCGACAAGGTGCGTATGAGGTCGTTTGTCAAGGATAATGAAGCGGCAGGAAACTGCCCAAGATGGATGCTCCCATCGTCAATCGGTACATAAGCCAGCATGACATGGGAACCACTGACCCTATTTCCATCTATGTCCTGCACTTCGGCGACAGGCAACATGATCTGCTTGCAAACGATTTCGCCTTCGTCAGTGACAATCATACCGTTCTCCGCAACGATATAACCACTCCCCATAATATTGATCGAGCGTGCGATCTTGTCTATCTCGACAACCGTATTCTTTATGTTGTTTCTGGCAAGGAAAAAGCCACTCTCCCTGCGGATCTCTAAGGCACGCTTTTCGATTGTCTTCTTGAGCGATGGCAGGGCGCACTTTAA
>JAAYLU010000121.1 GCA_012521675.1 Synergistaceae bacterium
CAATCACAATTGTCAAGTGTTGGTGGTTGACGATTATTGTCCCGCCCCTTATGATGGTAGCCGCGAGGTGTGGCGCAGTTGGTAGCGCGCTTGCTTTGGGAGCAAGAAGCCGCAGGTTCAAGTCCTGTCACCTCGACCAGACGGGATGCCCTGGGAGAATTTTGACCTCCCGAGTTTTGAAGCACCCCTAGTTTAACAAATCGTTAGAACGCGTAAATGGCCTGGTTTTCGGGCTATTATTTAGCCCTTTTTGCTTGACAGTATTAGTAGTATAGTATATTATAGTATAGTCATAAAAGCTTATGCGAGGTGGACCATGTTTGTTAAAAAGAACAGCACCAAGAACGGACGCATCCTGCTGACCTTTACCAAGGCCTACAGAGAGGGCGGCAAGAACAAGCAAAGAAACATTGAGACCATCGGCTATCTGGATGACCTCGAAAAGATCTATGACGATCCTTTGGCCCACTTTCGGAAGATCGCACGTCAACGAACCGAAGAAGAAGCCCTGGAAACGAGGCCGGCATCCATCGAGCTCAATCCGGGTACCCGGATTGAAGAAGGCGAGAGGGGACTTCGGAATCTGGGTTATGTGGCCTTTGAGAAGATCTACCACGAACTGGGGATCCACTCCTTTTTCAGAAGACATCAGCGGGGGCAGAAGATGGCGTTCAACCTGAATGCCCTCTTTCGTCTTTTGGTGTATTCACGCCTCATCGATCCGGGATCCAAGAAGCAAGCTTACGATCATCAGGGACAATTCTTTGAGACCTTGGCCCCGACACTCGATTCGGTCTACCATAGCCTGGATCACTTTGACCGGTTCAGTCTGGACCTTCAGGCTTGGATCAGCCAACAACTGGAAGAGCAATACGGCCGTGACCGGGCAGTGACCTACTACGATGTGACCAACTACTACTTTGAGATTGACGAGGAAGATGCTCTTCGCCGTCGGGGTCCCAGTAAAGAACACCGTCCTTTCCCCCTGGTCCAGATGGGCCTGCTTTTGGACAGCCAAGGCTTGCCATTGGCCTACCATCTCTTCCCGGGGAACTCAAGCGAGAAGCTCTCCTTGCATCCTCTTTTGAATCGGGTTCGCGAAGACTATGACCTGGGCCGCATTGTGGTTGTGGCCGACAAGGGGATGAATTGCGGGGACAACATCGCCAAGCAGCTGGCTCGTGGGAACGGCTACATTTACAGTCAGTCCATCCGGGGGGCAGACCAGGAGTTCAAGGCATTTGTCCTGGATGAAGAAGGTTACCAAAAGACAGGAGACTACGGGAAGGTCAAGTCCAGGATTTATCCCAAGGAGATCAGATTCACCAACAAGCAAGGGAAAAAAGAGACTCTTTCCATCCACCAAAAACAGATCATCTTTTATAGCCAGGACTATGCCGACAAGGCGGCCTATGAGCGGCAGCGCACCTTGGCCAAGGCAAGAAAGCTCCTCAGGAGTCCCCACCAGCTCATGCGGGCCATTAATAAAAGTGCGGCAAGCTACATCAAGGGATTGCAGTACAACGAAGAGGGGGAAGTGATTGAACCCAAGACCCTGCTTTATCTTGACGAAGAAAAGATCAAAGAAGAGGCCCGGTTGGACGGCTACTACGCCATCGTAACAAGTGAGCTTGAGCTTGATGACCTCGAGGTCATCCGGCTCTACCACGATTTATGGAAGATTGAGGAGACCTTCAAGATCTCCAAGGCGGAACTGAGGACACGTCCGGTCCACGTCTCCTTGGAGGCACACATTGAAGCCCACTTCCTGACCTGCTTTGTAGCGCTTGTCCTGGTGCGGGCTTTGGAGCTGAAACTGAATCGGGCCAGACTCCCAGGAGAAAAGGGGGCCCAAGTCTTCTCTACCTTCAGTTTGCTGGATTCCCTTCGACAATTCTCTTGCAGTCATGTCGCAGAAAACTACTACACCTTCCACTATATTGACGACAACATCAAGGCCATCGAGCAGGTCCTTGGTTTGGAGCTTGATCGAAAGTACAGGAAAAGAAGCGAGATCCGAAATGTAATCGCTAACGCGAAAAAGTAGATGCTACTCCACTACACTTCGCACTCGCAATAAAAGCGCCAGGACCTCTGATCCGACGAGGTCTTGGCGCTTTTATCTCGCCTACGCTTCTAAAGTCAGGTATTTACCCTGTGTTACAAGGCTGGCCCATCAGAAGGCGACGGCCCGACCCTCACGGATCAGCCAGACCAGCCGCTCCTTGACAGGGCGGCCGGTCGCGCTCGAAATTGCCCGGGCATAGCTGTCAATCTAGATACCGTAACGCTGGCGTAAAAGCTGGTCACCAGACTGGTCCGGCAGACGGTCGGACTTGAAATCAATGAGGACCGCCGCCCCGTCCTCCTCGATAAACCAGAGGTCGATCATGCCCTGGATCAGGCTGGTCTCGTCCCCGGGAAAGTCAGGATCCAGTTCACTGGCTGGCAGGGCGAGGGTGAAGGG